>JBDNFT010001060.1:0-8173 GCA_041689695.1 Planctomycetaceae bacterium
ATGTGCTGTTCAATATCATCGGCGTCATGTGGATCACTGCGATATTTCAATGGTACATCGTTGGAATTGAATCGGTGCTTGGGTTTGATCCGCGAAAGATGGAACTTCTGGATGGCAAGGAAACGTTCCCTCACGTGACCAGCGCGATTGCGGCGGTGCATAGCGTATTCAACATTGCCAATACGATGCTGTTTCTCCCACTGAAACCCGTTTGCGTGCGGTTTCTGGTATGGGCCGTACCGAATAAAGGTTTTAAAGAAAAGTCACGCCTGACGGACCTTGACGTTTTAATGCTGGAAACCCCAACGCTGGCTATCGAGCAATCGCACAAGGAGATCCAGAAGATGGGCGATGGCTGTCTTAAGATGCTGGACTGGCTGCGTGAACTCAGGCAGCAGGATGAACCCGATCAGGCACTCGCCGATCGATTGCGGCATCGCGAACAAGTGCTTGATAACGTTCAGGACGAAGTCGCGGAATTCATGACAAATCTTTTGTCAGGAAATATTCCTCACGCCGTCGCCGACGAAGCTCGTCGCCAATTGCAGCTTGCGGATGAATATGAATCCCTGAGCGACTATATCGCAAACCTCGAAAAATTTGACCGTAAACTACGGCGTGATGGACTCCGATTTACTCCTGAACAACGCGAAGAACTTGATCAACTCAATCAACTCAATCAACTCTGTCGCGAGTATCTGGCGACCGTCAACGAGGCGATGGCGATCAGTAATCGAACGGTGCAGATCAAGACTCAGCCAATGTCAAAACGCATTCGAGAAGCCATTAAGGTTCAACGTCTGTCGCATCTGGATGATATCTCAAGAGGTGCCATTACGCCGGTGCAGACCGTCGCGTTTATGGCTTCGCTGAACGCATACTCGCGAGTCCGCGATCACATTCACGGAATTGCTGAAGCAAGTTTCACAACAACGATAAGTGTCGAGGCTACTGCCACTCCAGAAAATGGGAGTTCTGGGCGAAAAATTTCGCCTGACGATGCAAACGAAAAGGCCCCAAACAGATGCCGGTGCCTCAGATCGCTGGAATCGACGGGAGCGAATATGAATTTTTGTTGACATTCGGCAGCGCAGGCTCAAGAATCCGCCTCCGAAAGGAATCGGAACAACTTGTTGCCTCATTTGGACTTTGGGCCTCTCGCCTTTGCTGTCAAAAGTGCGTATCGCCACGACAGAATTGATGTGAGCAAATCCAGATACACCAAGTACTTCAGGGATGGAGGACACAGAATACCAAATAGTTTTATAAAACCGGTCTGCCCCCACTGGAGCCACTGAATGTCGACTTATTATGCGGAAATGGAATCTGGACTTGAATCATTGTCTGAGATTGAGGGATACGAATTCCTCTCCGATCTGGATGCCGGTTTTGAAGAAGAATTGCGATCACTGGGTGTAGATCCTGCAGCTCCTACGGCTGCGAAGCCCGGTTCAGAAGAAAAAGTAATGATGCTGGCTGCACGTTATGCCGCTGGCCTTCCTCTGTGGCATACGGACGACTGCTACGATCACGGCCCTGGCAGCGTTGGCAACCTGTTCGTTGATGACGAACTGGCAGAAGAAAGCGTAGAAGTTTTCAAAATTGCCTGATTCGACCGACTGTTTCCTCGAACAACTTAAACGCCGCAGCATTCATTGCTGCGGCGTTTTTTGTCACCGGCGCATTCGCAATTCGCAAAGAAAGAAATGAAACCGCCCTGATGCGTCAGTTTAGAAGTTGAGCACTTTGAAGTCCCGTGCAATAAATGGGGCGAAAAGAGTCGCCTTTGTCATAACCCGAAGCGTGAGCAAGGGATCTGCCCATCATAACCCGAAGCGTCAGCGAGGGATTTGTTGGCACTCCGCAAAAAACCTCAATCCCTCACTTACGTTTCGGGTTGTGATAGCGGCAAATGAAGCTGAATCCATCTGTGCCGCTTGACGTCAATCCAGCTCCGTCAGCCCGCATAACCGGTTCCGGCGGGCCAACAATGGCATGGGCAATTCCCCGAAGCAGGGCTTGATTTGCCGTCATTGTTGCTTTTGCTGAGCCAGGTTTGCATGTGGCGATAGTGCAAGACCTGATCGCGCACTCTCTTGAACTTGAATCCGGTCGAACCGACCAAATGCTGGAGCTTCCCTGTGCCAATCTCTCTGGACGCCATTCTTGCCTCCGAACGTCTGCCAAGTCTGCCTGAAGTCGCCGCCCGGATTGTCGAAATCGCTCGCAGCCCGGAACCGGATTTTGACAAGATGATCGATGCGATACGCACTGATCCTGCCATCGCTGGACGCATTCTGAAAACGGCCAACTCTGCCCTGCTCGGCTTGCGTTCAAGAGCGTCATCGATTGAAACTGCGGTGCCACGACTTGGCTCAACAATGGTCCGCACATTGGTCCTGAGTTTCTGCCTGGCCGAATATCAAAACAAGAACTCATTCAATCTGCGGCCATGGTATCAGCAGATCTGGAGAGAATCACTCATTCAAGCGGCGACTGCCGAGTTACTGGCCGAACGGCAGGGCAAGCAGGTCGATCCCGCCAACTGGTTTTTGGCCGGACTGGTGCAGGATATCGGTCGACTGGCTTTGTTGCATACTTGTGGCGAGGAATACGTTGAAAAAGTACTGGATGTCGATGACGAGCGATCTCAGCGTGAGCGTGAACATGCCTGGCTGGGCTTTTCACATGTCGAAGTTGGGTTTGGCTTGTGTCGCCGCTGGAATCTGGACCGAGAAATCCTGGACGCAATCGCAGTTCATCATGCGGCCGCGCATCGCATTGTGCCGTTGAAATTCGTCTCCAGTGTGTCTTTGCCAGCGGCTTTGATAACAGCAGGTCATGTCGCAGAGTACCTTGAAGAAGTCGGCCAAAATCTTTGTTGCAGCCGGGATCATATTGAACGACTGCTGATGCAGGTGTTCGCGATGCGTCCCAACGATGTCTTCTGCATGTTGGCTGAAATCGATCAACGCGTCAGTGAATTTAGTGCCGCTTTTGGAATTGACGTGGGTCGCCCGCCTGAACTGGAACCTATTCTGGCGGATGCACAACGCATGCTGTCGGAAATCGCAGTTACCAGTCAGCTTCGTCTAGTCAATGCGCACGTATCTGTCGGACGTGCCGAACAAATTCGCATGGCGGCTGAAGAGCAGGTTGAATCTCTGCAGGACACGGCATGGCGAGATCATTTGACTGGAGCTTTCAATCGTGCATGGCTCGGCACGGCTCTGGATGTCATCATTAAGCAGTCGCAGGCTCAGAGCGTTTCGATTGGCTTGATGTTTGTGGATATTGATCAGTTCAAATCGATCAATGACACCGAAGGTCATGCCGCCGGTGACCTGTTGCTGCAAAAAGTCACCGACATTCTGAAAGACTGTGTTCGACTGACAGACTCAGTGGTCCGTTATGGTGGTGATGAATTTGTCATCACCCTGCGGGACGTGAATGCTGATATGCTGACACTTATCGGTGATCAGATCGTCGGTCGAATTCGCGTCGAACTCTCATCCAGCGAACCGGCCAGAACAGTCACTTGCAGTCTTGGCGCGGTGTTATACGAACCAAAAGACTGCACAACCGCGCGTCCGGAAGCTCTGATTAAGGAAGCCGATCGCGCGATGTACGAAGCAAAACGTCGCGGCGGCAATCGGATGCATTTTGCAGGCAGCAAATCGGACGCTAAAGAATTAGTAACGGCTTAAACAGCAACTATTTGCCGCCGCTTTGTAGAAACAATTTTCCAAGCTGAACAGCAGGCGTCCCATAGACCTGTTCCACCGCGCGAGCGCCATCGGGATTCTTGCGAAGTGCTGCAACAAGTGACTGAAATCGCGCGGGGCCGCCCTGTGATTGCAGAAACCGAACGAGCAAATAACCGACGTCGCCGACTTCTTCAGGAGCCAGCGTGCCGTCATCAAACAACTTGCCCGGATCGGTAATTGTTGAGACAGCCTTTGCGGCGCGCGAAGGAACGCCCTTCAGGTACTCCGAATCAGACTCCAGACCGGACTCAAGAATACCGAACCCCTGTTTGAGCCAGTCTGGAAGATTCGAGCCGTCGCGAGTCAGATAAGCCTGACCGAGCAGCGCGTTCAGCATCTGCGGCGTTGTCAATGAGCCAGCAGATTCGGTATCTCCGACATCATGCAGTGCAATGTATGCGGTTGCAAAGTTTTCATTGATGACGGAATGTCCCGACACTGATTTTGGAGTCCGGCGATTCATCAACACTGTGTTAAACTCTTCATAGTCGAAGCGGTCCTTTGTGACGAAAACAGCCAAACGTCCCCGAAACGCCGCCTGCCCTTCCGGCAGCGGATAGTCTTTTGCGAGCAACCCAAGATGTGTCTCAGCCAATTCGCTCAATTGCTTCAGACGATCTTCCGAAGCTGTCCCGTAGAAGTAAAAATTTGCGGACGTCACAGCATTGCCGTCAGCTCTCGGTGAAACCTGTTTCCACATTGCGGCAGTCTCAGTGATACGTCGCTCTGCGAATTCCGAGTCGGACATTTTTGCCATCGCGGCCGCCTGAAGTTCCGCCTCTGTAGGGACGATGCTGCGGAGCGGCGCCTTGGGGTCTTTCCCGTCAAAGTGTGCGCCTTCTGCTATCCATTTCTCCAGTGCCAACGCTTGAGATTCTTTCAACTGCGCCTGACCCTGTGGCATTTTCAGTGGTTCCTGTCGCAGCACCAAATCGACGATGTAACTTTCGTCCGGCTTGCCAGGCACAATCGTGTTACCGGTTGGACCGCCTTGCAGCAATTGTTCGAATGTCGTGAATCCGAATTTACCACGCGGATTGTTTCCGGAATGGCAGCCCATACAGACATTGACGAGCCACGGCGCGATATCGTCTTTGAAAGAGACTGTCTCTGAACCGTCGGCCATAACAATAGTCACGGGCTTTGGTGGTTCAGGTTTTTCCATCGTAGTGTCGCCGATTGGCGCGTCCATATCTTTACCATCGAACTTTGCCCCTTGCTCAATCCAGCGTGCGATCGTCCTCATGTCCGCATCCGCTAACTTTGCGGCACCTTTGGGCATTCGATTCTGTTCGTCGGGCGAGGCCATTCGCAACATGATGCCGCTGCGGGCAGGAACTCCCGGAGCGACCGGAACTCCACTGCGGCCCCCTTTCGCCATTCCGTTGTAGGTATCCATCCGCAGACCCGCTGACGCTTGATCTGCTCCGTGACAGCGAACACAATTCATGTTCAGAATTGGTGCCACTTCGTGTTCGAAGCTGACGGGAATAAGATTCTTTGCCCTATCCAGTTGAGTCTTGAAGGTCCCATAAGTGCGATCCTTTTCATCTTCCGCAATGGCCAGCTCTTTGATTCGGTCTTCGATCTTGATAATGATCTCCTGAGCCTGATCAACTTCTTTCTTTCTGACGTGGCTATTCACGTCCTTCAACTCCTTCATCAGCTCCGACAACTCCTTACGCACTTCGGGCGGCAAAGTCGCATTTACAATGGGTGCCGCAACGACTATGGCAGTACACACAATCAGGGTCGTGAAGAGTTGTCGAAAAAACATGAAGCATTCTCCGAAGCGTCGGAAGACAGAAATACTGGAATTTCAGGCGAATCGTCGCAAAGTATAACGTCAGACCGCATCTCCACCAAACTGACTGACGCAAGGTTCGCACCAGACTGGCAAAACATGCCCTTTCGCTTTGACGAAGCACATTTATCCGTTTAGACTGACACTCCCTCCTACGCGCCTTCCCAGCCATGTGTTCTTCAGAAAACTTACCCTGATGGCTGTTTCTTACCTGCAGATTTTCCGTTTTCACGTTGCCTTGGCTTTGAGCTTGGGGTTCGTTACGACCACAGTGCGGTCCGGTTCGGTCGCATGCGCTCAGGATCCGGTGATTGAACGGCTGGATGCCAGCAATCTGATGCCGGGCCAAACTGCCTCAATCGTTGTGAATGGAAAACAACTGAACGGTGCGTTGAGCATCTGGACTTCGGCTGGCGTACTGCGTCCCAAAGAAGGACAGGACCTTGCCAAAGATCAGCCGGTCACCATGGAAGGTGCAATTGCTGCAGAGACGATTCCGGGAATCTATCCCGCTCGCTTCATCACGAATCATGGTTGTTCAGAGGCAGCTTTTGTTGTTGTGGATGATCTGCCGTCGGTCGCAGTGGCTGCCGAAAGCGAAGATCGCAAAGTCGGACAGTTGGTCACCCTGCCCTGTTGTCTTAACAGTCAGTTGAATCCGGTAAAGTCGAAATTCTTCCGCATCGCAATGGTAGCAGGACAGACGGTGAGTGCTGAAGTCTTTGCACGGCGAATTGGATCAGACATGGATCCCGTTCTTAGGATCACCGGGCCGGATGAACGTGAAGTTGCCTATCGTGACGACATGCCTGGTGCCGAAGGTGATACGCAACTTCAGTTCACTGCCGCTGTCGATGGAGAATATCGCATCGAAGTTCGTGATGTACGTTTCGCCGGAGGTGGCAGATATTACTTCCATCTGCGGCTTGGAAAGTTACCGATGGTATCATCAGTGTCCCCTCGAATTGTTCAGGCCGGTCACAACGTGTGGAGCATCGGGCCTGCAGGCGAAGTACTGGCGGAGACCATGCCTGCAAACACGCCCGAAACGATCGGCTCACTTATCCCTGTGACTTTTCGAACGGCGGACTTCGACGGCAGCTCATTGAACACTGTTGTCATGACAAACCAACCGACTCAGGCTGAGGTAGAACCGAACAATTCTCAAGCGGAAGCAACTCCGGCATCTGCGGAATCACACGTGTTGACCGGCTCGTTGCAGCAAGCGGGAGATACTGACTGGTTCAAGATCACCACGACCGCAGCAATGCCGCTTCTGGTTACAACTCATACACGTGAAGTCAGCAGCCCTGCCGATGTGAAGCTTGAATTGTTCAACGCGGATGGTGGTAAGATTGTTGAAAACGACGATGCCGGCACTCGCGACGCTGAACTCGCAACTCAATTGCCCGGAGCGGGTGAGTTCTATCTGAAGGTCTCCGACATTGCCGGACGTGGCGGACCCGCATGGACCTACGCATTGAGCTTCTATCAGGGACGCAAGGCTGTCCGAGTCACCGCGCCTGTGGATCGCATCAATGTGCCGCGAGGTGGCAGCGCGGGAATGCAGTTGACAGTAAAGAGAATTCATTATGACGGCCCCGTTGAAGTGGAAGCTACGGGCCTGCCAGCAGCGATTCAGATGACTCCCTTCGTGCTTGGGGCGAAACAAAGCACAGCTCCGGTCGTGTTCACCGCGACTGATCCAGCAGCCACAAGTTCTGATGCAGACTGGGGAACCGTAAGTTTCAAAGTCAGCACGCCCGAGGGCTTTGAGATTTCCGCAACAGAGTTTCAGCTGGCTCCGCCCGCACCAAAGAAACAGGACAACGAAGTATTCCGCAGCGCTCGAATGCGAACCGACTTGTTCACAGCAGTTCAACCTGCTTCACAGTTTTCGATCACCGCAGATCCGGTTGTGGTGACGGTCGTTCAAGGCGCAGCCGCAACTGTGACATTACGATCGATTCGAGCAGCGGATTGGACAATGCCAATCGAGATCGCTCTGGCAACTCCTGTGGAACAACTCCCGGCGGGCATCACGGTTACAGCCGGGTCGATGGCCGCCGGCGAACTTGCAATCACAATTACGGCGGCCGCTGATGCCGCCGTTGGTCCATTTAGTGTGTTCCTTCAAGGCAAGGCCAAGAAGGACAATGTTGAACCTGTTATTCCGATACCTGCGATTAACGTAGCCGTCACTCTCTGAGTGACGAATGCCAAAGTGCCGCATTTGTGGCCAGCGTCACTCGGAGAGTGACGTCTACTTTGTCAATTCAAAATTAACTGACCACTCAGTTCGCTGAGACACAAGAAATAGAGGCCATAAGATGTTTCGCTCAACCTGCCTGATGCTCACTATCGTCGGCATTTCCACTGCCGTGATTGCCGCTGAGCTGCCTACAACATCGCTGCAAGTCCTGCCCGTTGAAGTCAATCTCAGCGGCCCGCGTGGAGTTCAGCAACTGATCGTCACCGCCAATGCTGAAGCAGCGACAATTCATGACGCCACGAACATCGTAGAATTTAAGTCCGACGACGACGCTGTCGCGGTTATAGAAAATGGCAAAGTTCGTGCGACTGGAAATGGCGTCACGACAAT
>JBDNFT010001061.1:0-2926 GCA_041689695.1 Planctomycetaceae bacterium
AGCACCCAATGGTTCCTCAACTATACATCCGTGACCAACGACGTCACCGTCCGCTTCCATCTGAACGGCTTGCAGGGTTTGGAGGTATCTATCCTGAACGACGGCCCGCCGCGGGTCGCCCAGACGATCAGACATACCGCGATCAACCAAGGCGAAGAGTTTAACAAGCTTCTTGTCGTGGCCGTCGGCAATCGGTTCGAGATCTATGTGAACGACGTGGCCATTTGCGATCCGATTGTACTCGATGAAATTACACCGCCGGGGCGCTTTGCGCTGGGCGCGGTCGCCAATCACATTCCCGTTCGAGCCGAATTCAAGAGCTTCACAATCTGGTCTGCCGAGGGCCTGCCGACTTTGGAGGAGCGGCTGGCCAAAAGTGATGCCGTTGCCAAATCGGCCACCACGCCATTTGTACCCTAAGATTGGCCGCAGAATACGCCAGCTCCCGCCATCGTTCCGTTCACTCGAGCCGAAGCCTATCAAGCGGCGTGGGCTAAACATCTTGGCCTATCTGTCGAATTTGAAAATTCCATCGGCATGAAGTTTCGCGTGATTCCTCCCGGTCAGTTTCTTATGGGAAGCAGCAAGCAGGAAGTGGAAGCCGAGGCGAAGCTTGGGACAGACCGAAATCTGCCGATCTGGTAGTTCAACTTTCTGCAGTATGAAGCACCACAACATCAGGTAACGCTGACGAAACCATGCGGCATAGGCACTTACGAAGTCACGCGGGGTCAGTTCCGTAAGTTTTTTGACGAGACTGGTTACAAAACTGACGCTGAAAAAAATGGTGACGGTGGCGAAGGCTTCCGGAACGGCCAGGTTGTGAAGATGCCTGAATTGAACTGGAATTCCGATCTGGGATTTGAACCGCCGGAGACCGATAACAGTCCGGTTGTGAATGTCACGTGCAATGATGGGATGGAGTTCTGCAAATGGCTAAGCAAAAAAGAAGGAGTGACTTACCGATTGCCTACGGAAGCCGAATGGGCGTTTGCCTGTCGCGGTGGAAATCCACGGCGGTACTGCTTTGGAGATGATGATGCCATGCTCAAGCATTATGCGTGGGTGCTCGACGGAAACAGACGAGGTGCCAGTGAGGGCGGTTTCAAGCTGGCGAATGCGTTAGGCCTGTTTGACATGCACGGCAATGTCTGGGAATGGTGCCAGGACTGGCACGGTACGTATCCCAGCCACGCAGTGATCGATCCCACTGGGCCGGAATCCGGGGAATACCGGGGCAGCCGTGGCGGCCCATGGGGCGGCTCCCCCGAAATCTGCCGCACCGCGTACCGCTCATGGGGCATCAATGGAGCGTATTCAACGGGATTTCGAGTGGTGCGAACATTTTCAGCCGACGACGAAGACTCGCAAGCTGGCGAGCGTGAAGAATAGAACCGGCCTTGTTTCGCATCTTAGTATCACTGGCGTAAAGCTTGTCGGTGTGATCCGTTTAACCACAATACCGTTCAATTATTCATAGTCGCAGGCACATTCCATGTGCCGCAGCCGCAAGAAAAACAGTGTTTTCGCAGCTTGGCGGACGGCACACGGAGTGTGCCTGCTACTTTTTGTACGGTTGCACAAACGCGGCCCGATGGGCTCGCGGTTAAACTGGCAATCAAAAAGGACAGCCTCATTTCTGACCACGCGGAGCCTAAACCCGTTTCACTTTGAAAAGCGGAGTTTCGAACCAAAACGCACAAGCGAAGAGGCGATATGGCTTGGATCTGCGAATCTCTTTGATCTCATCGAAGCAACCAGTTTTGACCTGCACGGTCCGACGGTACCGGGCTCAGTCGCGAAACTGGATCGCAAACAGATCCGCCTCCTGCATGACGAACCGCAGCCGCACCGGCTGGCCAGCGAGTGACGAAACATCACTCCCTTTCTTCCAGCTGAACGGTTGCTCGATCGTGTCGCCAACGAGATTACGGCTATCGGCCAGCGTGAAGTCGGGGATCGGTTTGCCGGACTCATCCTGTACTTCCAATCGCACGCTGCCGCCGGCACTGGTCGAATAGTTGATCACCAGTTCTTTGCCTGTGAAATGCAGCGGGTGAGTCACCAGCTCGCCAACGTCGGCTCCGACATGCACCGATGCGAATCCGTCTGTTCGCAGAGTGAACCGGCGGAACGGTGTTGTGTAAATTGACATCTCGGTCGGGCCTGTCGGCACAATATTGAGCGCAGCGTAGTTGGAACGATCGCCCCAGCGTTCCGGGTCCAGCCCCGGTCGAATGAAAGCTTCGCGGAACGTGCGATCGTAAGGATGATCACCCCGAGCTGTCATGAACAGAATGTCGGTGCTCTCGCCTCGCTCAGGATGAAAACGCGTCGGCGTGGCGATGTAGATGTGCGGGGCTCGGAAGTAAGGATGAGTCAGCGAGGTGTAGATATGCTCGCCGGAAAAGTTAGGCTTCAGCGGCACAGGCTCAGACCACGTCACAAAGTCAGCCGAGGTGGTTCGACAGACCGATCGCAACTGCTTGTCGAGGAAGTGCCGGAAGAAACAGACATAGCAGCCTTCAGACTCCGACCAGAAGGACACGTTCTGAGAATCAAATGCATACTCCTTCGTGTAAGTGATGACAGGCTCGGGCCGCAGCTTGTTCCAGTGAATGCCATCGGCCGATACGAATGCCATCAATCCCGACTTCACGGTTCCCGCCAGCGCCTTAAAACGCTGCTCAGGCGGAACGTCAGGACGCTGATCAAGGAACGGTGAGAAGTTATGGCAAAACGGAGCCTCATGCAGGATCACATTGTTGTCTTTGGAACCATCGATTTCGAAGAGCCCGAGTTTCGGCTTCGTCCAATGAATGCCATCTCGACTTTCGCAGTAGCGAGTGACCTCGGTGGTATCGCCATCGAATTTCGCCCCGCGACCGTCTCGCGTGTAGAGCCGGAACAGATCACCGTCCTGGAT
>JBDNFT010001062.1:0-2031 GCA_041689695.1 Planctomycetaceae bacterium
ACACGCCACAAACACTCGCATGTTGACCGGCGGAACGCCGGTTACACCCATCCTCGAAGACTTGGAAGCGGTTCGATAAAACGTGGGTGTCCCGTCCGACGAAATCTGGCTTTCTGTTCAAAGAGAGACACTTATAAAGTGCCCCACAGCCTCGAAAATTGCCTTCGTGAGACAGTCTCCCTCATTCAACAAAAAATGCGGCCAGGGACCGTTGTCCCGAGTCGACTGTCGCCGGCCCATTCTGGTCGCAGAATGAAGGCTACTGTCCCGCCGTCAACGTGTAAACTGCAATCCACATCGCGTCGTCTGAAACGTTGCCGTTTTCGAACTGTGCTGTCTATTCGGGCTCTGGAAACCACGGCCTGGAGCCGAGATGTCCGATGTACAATCTTTCATAGCCTTGCTGTCCTTCCACCGGGGCAAAACACTCCCGAGCTTCATTGATGTAGATCGCGCCCCCAGCGGGTTTAACTGCCCGAAACATGGCCAACAGTTCCGCCAATTCGCTCTGGGAGTAGGATTGAGACAACTGAACCCGTCTGGTTGTTCCGTTTTCCGTTGTCAGGTCGTAACGAATGTCCAACGCTCCGGCCGTAAGAACGTATTTCATTCCCACGTGAGGCCCCGGCCAAACATCGCCCGGCCGAATCCCGGAACGTGCGACGGGCGAGATCAACGAATTATCAAATACAAACTCAAGGTCTCGTGTGTAGATACCTGCAAACAGTACGCTGCCTGACTGTATGGGCACGAGGACATGGCGATATTCGTTAATGAAGAAGGCGCCACCGAATTGACTGGCACCTCCCTGCTGCTTCGCTGCGTTGACCAGCGATAAAAGCTCCGTGTGCCCGTCAGTCGTCAAAAGAGCGCGTTCCGCACTATTCACCGAGTACATCAGCTGAATCGTATTGTTAAGTTTCACCGTGTAGCGAGCATCTTTCCCAATGCCCTTTGCCGTGTTTCCATTGTAGGGATACATTCGCTCGTTGCGTTTTGTCGATACGAGAAGCAAAGGAGCAGGCACACCATATGAGAGCTCCTTTCTTACTGGCGGCGCGAGAGTTGCCACACCTTGGTTGTCGTCAGTTGCGTCAATCGGTCCGCTGACATTTGCTGCGGCGTCATCGACGAGATCTTCCAGCACAACAACAGGGAGCGGATCACCGTCAATCAATTCCAATTCTTTTGGCGACAGCCACTCAAGAACGTTCTCGCAGACGTCAGCCGGAATCAGGTCACACGCCAGCAAATCATCGACTGTGCGCATTCCGAGCAATGCCGTGTGATACACGCCCGGAATTTGCAACTCATCCAGCAATTTCGAGGTGATCGGACGCGGCAACGGCTCAGGAGCCTTTGGCACTGGAGCCGCCCATTTCTTGGCGAGTTCTTCCCATTCAGGAATGCTGTGGTTTACTGGGCCAGCTGGTCCTGGACTGCGAAATGCCTCAAACTGCTGCACTTCCGTTTGATCAAGATCATCATAAGTGCTCTCGTTACGACGTCGAAGATTCAGCAGTAGCACGACGGTATCGTTATAGGCGTAGATGATCCGAAATTCCCCGGCTCGTAAACGGCAGAGACCATCGTATTGGGTCAGCAGAGTACGACTTCCTCCAGGCGTAGGATCATCCATCAGATCCTGTGTTTTTCGGGCAATCTGGCTTTGATACTTTCGCTGCAGTCGCTCGAACTCCTTCTGATATTCGGGGTGCTTCGCGAGTGCCCATGTGCATTGTTTGCCGCTACTCATGATTTTTTCTCACTTGGTTTTTGAGGTTCGACGATTTCCGGAGATTTCGAACTCGTTTCTGGCCAGAGAAATCCTCCTGGTACTGCGGCCAAGAATCTGGCACCACCGTCGGCGCGATACCACGCATGATCGAGGCGATTTACAAAGAACGAAAAGCCTTGAACGCTGACCGCTTTCCATGCCGATAAGCACTTTTTTGTACTCTGGGCGAGTAAATCATCTCCGCCCTCAGTAAGAGCGAAATGGAACACGTCTTTCTGACGACGTTCGATGAC
>JBDNFT010001063.1:0-3295 GCA_041689695.1 Planctomycetaceae bacterium
ACGCCACTGTCTGCCACGGGGTAAATGTAACTTTGCTGCTTCCAACCCCAGTCATTAAGCGGGGCATTGTTTTTTTTCACGAGCGGATTTCAATCCCTTGAATTAGAGGAGTTCCGAGGCACGACGAACTCGAAATCAGCCGAGCCAATTCCACCAATCTCAGCAACCTTTCGGCACCAGTCCTGAAGTTGCGCCGCACTGGCATGGGTATCGACGAAAACATCGCCAATCTGTATCTTCGAGCCACGAAACTTGGCAGAATCCGTTGCAATCACTTTTGGCAGGGTCTGCTCGGTAGCGATGCGCAGCAATAAGCCCGGGCTGCTCGCATCAAATTGCGTCAACAGTTTGGCAAAAGCGTCCTTCCAGTTGAGCACGGGCTGCTCGGTGTCACGAAACCTTATTCTGACTGGTGGCACGCTTGTCGCTTTCCATTTCCGGGGCGCGATGTGATCCGGCATGATGAACTCGAAATCATTTGCGCCAATGCGCCCGATCTCTGCGACTTTTCCGCACCAATCCTGCAGTAAGGCCGCACTGGCGTGCGTGTTGATGTAGACGTCACCGATCTGAGCTTTCGACCGACGGAACCGATCTACTTCCATGGAGATCACGGAATTCAAAGTCTGTTCCGTAGCGATGCGCTTCAATAGAGCCGGGCAACTCATATCAAAATGTTTGAGCAATTTGACGAACGCATCTTTCCAATTCTGAACGGGTTCCTCAGTGCCACGAAACCGAATTTTCGCGGGCGGAGGGCTGGATCGTTTTTCTTTTTCAGCAGAGATCGACTCTCGGCCAACGTCGGCCCAGATGCTGAGTGCGTGCTGCGCCAGCACACGCCCGCGTTGAAGGATTGCGTCCGGCGACCATCGGATGACCCCCGCGAAATGGCAATTCAACACAAAGTGACTATTGGCGAAATCTCGTTGTTTCACCTTGTAGGGCTTATTGGACAACTCGGCGTTGTATTTCGTCAGCGTAAGATTTCCGAGCGTGTGCAACAGGTGAGAGGAATGCTCCTCCGCTCCGTCGCCGAATTCCTGCTCCCACTCTGGGGTCAGCGTCTGTGGAAGGACATGCTCGATCTGCGCTCCAGTAAGTTCCGCAGGCTCTTTGTGATTGTACGAAAGCTCAAGCCTTTCGAGGATCAAGCGAAGCCTCGCATTTTTCTCGGCGGTTGAGTAGAGCGGTTCTGTAGAAAGCTTTAATGCGAATGCTTCATCGTTGGGGCAACGTGTTCCGCCTAGTTGATTACGGAGCCCGTCAACGAAGCCCGAGCCCGCTCCGCCTGCGGCATCGAACACCGGCGGCAGCATTCGCCGCAGTTGGTTCGTGGGCAGGTTGCAAATTGAACGACGAAGCACGAACGACTCAAGTATGTCCAGCGTCTCAAGCACCTGCGCGTGACTGAGGGCGCCTGCGTCGTATGCATCGAACACACGCAGCAAGAACGGGTATGCCACAGTGACCTTCAATCGACGAACTCGATCAAGCCGCTCGGCAAGTGCGTCGCCGGATTCTCGTTCCGAGACGATAAACCTCGCGTAGAACATTCCGTGGCGGTGCAGATTCCTCAGGAATTCTTCGGCTTGAGCGGGCGTTGAGTTCGCGAGCCGATCCTTGAGTTCGAAGTAGACATCCGCCTCTTTGAGAATTTTCCCTTCCTTCATGAGATAATGTCGCACGAACTCCGTCAGGGCATTGCCGAGTGCTTGCTGAATCGGCAGCCAATACGTCGTGAAAAGGCGATCCTGATCACCGACATGCACACGCATCAGCAGAAAGTTGCGGATGAGGTCGGCGGGAGTGAGTTTTTCTCCCTTGGCATTGAGGCTTTCAAAGATTAGGTGCGGATTGTCATGTTCGTCGCAGGTAATGCCAACCAGCGAAAGTCGATCAACGACCGCCAAGTGGATTGGGTCAAGTTGCTCGACCGGCAATCTTTCCAGTTGGGAAAGGAAGAATTGATAACAGCTACGCAATCGCCCCTCTGGAATCATTGTTTTCCAAACAATGGCGCGAAACGCTGGGCGATCATCCTGCGTCGGGAGAACTTTCAGTCTTTCGTCGTCCTCCTCGTATGGATTCTTCAAATACTGGCCATCGATCCGATCACGTAGCTTAACATCGCCCAACCGATCCGCCGAATCCCGGATGGCTGCGAGAAACAATTGAATTGTCGTAATTCGCTGCTGTCCGTCGATCAACAGCCATTTACCGACGCCTTGGGGCACAGACTTCGCCGGAGTAGTCACGATCGAGCCGAAGAAATGTGGCCGCCCGTCGTCGTGCCGAGACTGTTCGACGATGTCGGCCCATAGCGTTTTCCACTGCTTTTCGGACCAACTGTAGGGTCGCTGAAAAAGCGGAACGACGTATTGCTTCGTGCCTTCAATTAGCTGGCGGAGCTTTGTCTCAGATGCTTGCATGAAATCACCCCGTATGATGCCTTGGCACGATGGTCAGAAAACCAAACATATCTTCACCGACTAGCACCATAAAACAACTGTGTGACACTGTTGCATAAAACCTGCGCTCTCAATTGTCGTCGAAAGGCATTTACTTGCAGGCTGCTTTACGGATCACGCGAATGGTTTCTACGGTTGAACGCTTCTGGGCGATAAAGAGGCACACATCGACCGCCCGACGGTGTCAAAAGGGAGGAAAGGAAGGGAGGAAAAGTTCATTCTTTGGAGAAGGCGGAGGAAATGTTTCGTGTGATTTTGAGTCCAGCGAACGTAAATCAGGCCGTTCCCTCTGTGAGCTTCGTGCTCTCCGTGGTGCCAATGACGATTTGCGGGATGCATGATGGACGCAGCTCCTTGTTTGGAAACAGATACTTCATGCGGTCATAAGTGAGTTGTTTTGAAACCACGGATGATACGGATAGCACGGATTGAATTACGTACCATTTATCTGTGAAATCCGTGGTCAAGAGTTTTGCCTCCGTCTGGTACTGCGTGTCTGACCAAACAATTCAAATAGGCCCGCGAACACAGAATGGGCCGGTGGGAACCGGCCCTTCGGTGACTCTGTGAACACCAAAGGTGTCCGGAACGAAGGGCTGGCGAATCATGGCTGAGGAAAAAACGTCAAGCAAAACTTGTCGATGGCTTCACTTTCACAACGCCCGACACTGCAAAGAACCAAGCGGAATTTCCTCAACCGTGAACTCAGAAGAAAGGCGTCGGGCTGCCCATCGCTCGCGACCGCGATGGTGACGGACGTTGTGCTCGGACCGTACAAAGGCAAAGAGACGGGGGAATACGCTTTGCTGCGGCAGATGATGAAC
>JBDNFT010001064.1:0-1645 GCA_041689695.1 Planctomycetaceae bacterium
CAACGAACGTGCGAGATGGATGTGCCAACTCGCTTGTTTGAATGGATCGAAACTTCTGCAAGTATCGGCAGCTAAGGGGTTCTCGATAAATCGGTGACCGGCAAGGCGAGACCCCTGGTGCGTTTTGGCCATAGGCCGTTTGAGAATTTGGTGTGGTAATCGTCATTGCCAGCATGATTGTTACAGAATCCCGTTTTGCGGCGTGAATACCGCTGGTCTATGTTTCCAAAAGTCACCAGTCGATTCTATGTGATAGGTTCTCACTGTCCCTGATTTTCGAAAATTTCGGTACTTGAGAGCACTCAAAATGGATCCAAGCCATCTACAGGAACTGGTGACGCTTGAAGATAACTACTGGTGGCACGTCGCCAAGCGACAACTCGTCACGCGACTGATCAAACGATACTGCCCTCCTCCCGGACGACTTGTCGAAGGCGGCATCGGATCAGGTCGCAATCTTGTCGAATTCAATGAACTTGGCTTCGACGTCACCGGTTTCGATCTGATGCCTGAATCCGTCCAGCATGTTCGCAATCGCGGCATTGAGGACGTGCGAGTTCATGATCTCGGCAAGCCGTGGCCAGTTGATTCATCATCGCTGCGAGCAGTCGTCTTGCTGGATGTGCTTGAGCACGTTGAAGATCCGGTTACCGTTTTGCGTCATGCTCATGCGTCACTTGAAGAAGGCGGCGCGATCATTGTCACGGTGCCAGCGCATCCGTGGCTGTACAGTCGCTGGGATGAACAGCTTGGACATTTTCGTCGCTATACCACTGCTGAGTTTCGGCGGCACGCGAATGAGGCTGGCTTCAGAGTTTCTTTTCTGAACTACTGGAATAGTTTTACGATGCCGGCGGCTGTTGCTGTCCGTGGTTGGGAAAAATTGTTCCCCAGCCGCACTCAGCCTGACTTCCCCGCTGTTTCATCATTCACCAATCGGGCATTGTTGACAGCAGCAGCGGCAGAACGATGGTGCCTTAGCAACTTCAGCATTCCTACAGGACTTTCTCTGGTGGGAGTTCTGCAGAAATGAAAACACTGATGACTCGTAGAATTCGTGATCGCCACACGTCGAAAATCTCTGTCGTCTTGCCAGTGTTTAACGAAACGGCAATTTTGCAGGAATTGAATCGTCGCGTCGTAGACGTTTTGGAACTTGCGAAAACGCAATTTGAAATCGTCTATGTGAACGATGGTTCTTCGGACGGTTCATACGAAAACCTCAGCGCGCTTGCGGCGAGCGATCGGCGTATTGTCGTGGTGCATCTGTCACGCAACTTCGGTCACCAGCCAGCGGTTCATGCTGGACTGGAACATGCGACCGGCGATGTTGTCATCGTGATGGATTCTGATCTGCAGGACAATCCTGAAGCGATTGTCAAATTTCTGGAGCAGTGGGAAAACGGCTACGACGTCGTTTACGCTCAACGCACGAATCGCAAAGAATCTCTTCCCAAGCGAGCGCTGTTCTATAGTTTCTATCGCGTCCTCAACGCCATCGCCGACAGCCCAATACCTGCCGACGCCGGCAACTTCGGACTTCTTGATCGATCTGTTGTCAATGCAGTTCTGTCACTTCCAGAACGGGAACGATTCTTTCCTGGTCTGCGAAGCTGGGCAGGATTTCGCCAAACGGGCATTCCTG
>JBDNFT010001065.1:0-1716 GCA_041689695.1 Planctomycetaceae bacterium
ACTGATCCTCCGCATCGAGCGGTCAATAGGTGTCGTTTTATCTTTCCCCGGTCAGTGTTATTCGAGGAGAAAAGTATGTCTGAAATTTCAAAACCGGGCGCCTTGTATTCAGCCGAAAACAAGGCCACGTCTCGAAGAATGCTGCTTGGGCAAACGATGCTCGCATCAGCATACTTCGTTACCGGAGCAACTCCGCAGTCGGCAGTGGGGGCAGTGGTGTCTCAGGACAGCGACGAAATGTTGGTGCCTGAAACGCCCGAACAGGCGTTGAAAATGTTGTACTCAGGAAATCAGCGATTTGCCCAGGAAAAGTCAATCGCCATCAATCGCGACATGAGTCGAGTCAAAGCGGTGGCTCAGGAACAAAAGCCATTCGCCGCGTTTCTTGGATGCGCCGATTCACGGGTTCCCATTGAAATCGTCTTCGATCAGGGCTTCGGCGATCTGTTTGTGACGCGAATCGCCGGCAATGTTGCGTCGAGCGAAAATATCGGTAGCCTGGAATTCGGAACGCATGTTCTTGGCGCAAAAGTCCTGTATGTTCTTGGCCATACGAACTGCGGAGCGGTGAGTGCCACAATGGCTGGTTCTGAAGTGCCAGGACAGATCAGCGGATTATTTCAACATATTCGCCCGGCGGTGAAGGCGGCAAAGGGAGATCTGCGAAAAGCAATCATTGAGAACGTTCGTAATCAAGCGATTCTGCTGGCCGAAGCCTCCCCAGTCATCTCGAAAATGGTTCAGCGAAAGGAACTTATTGTCGCCGGTGGAATCTATGATCTCGATACCGGCAGCGTGACGCCGGTGGATGTCGCGGTGAACTGATTTAACTCTGCTTCATAAGGAATCCAATGCCTGACTGGCTCAACTATCATCACCTCTTGTACTTCTGGATGGTCGCCAGGGAAGGAAGTATTACCCGAGCGGCCGAGTTGCTTTATCTTTCGCAACCGACGCTCAGTACGCAGATTCGTAAACTGGAAAAGTCGATGAAGGTCAAGCTCTTCGAACGCAAGGGGCGTTCGATGATATTGACCGAAACAGGGCAAACTGTTTTTCGCTATGCCGAGGAAATCTTCAACCTTGGCAGCGAACTTGGCGATGTTCTGCGAGGGCGTCCTGCCAGCGATTCTCTGCGGTTGCTGGTCGGCATTCCGGACGTGCTGCCAAAACTGATTGTCTACCGTTTGCTGAAACCGGCGCTGGGGCTGGATAAACCAGTAAAGCTGGTGTGCTACGAAGGCAAATTGAATGATCTGCTGGGAGACCTCGCGATGCATCGCATTGATGTCGTGCTTGCCAATTCGCGATTGACTCCGGATTCAAACCTGCTGGCCTTCAATCACTTGCTGGGAGAATCCGATGTCACCGTAGTCGGCACCGATGCAATGGTGAAAAAATACAAGAGCGGTTTTCCGAAGTCACTGGACGGCGCGCCCATGTTGCTGCCGACTCAGAACACGACCATGCGGCGCGCGTTGGAACAGTGGTTCGATGAAACTGGCATTCGGCCCGAAGTGATCCATGAATTTGAAGACAGCGCATTGATGAAAGTGTTTGGGCAAGCCGGGGCAGGCATGATGGTCATTCACACTCCAATCGCCACCGAAGTCGGACAGCCGTATGGGCTCAGGCCCATCGGCCGCGGTTCGGCAGTGTCAGAGCGATTCTACGCGATTTCTGTCGAACGCCGCATCAAACATCCTGCCGTTGTCG
>JBDNFT010001066.1:0-13834 GCA_041689695.1 Planctomycetaceae bacterium
AGGGGTTTCCGGCGGCATGTCGGTCGCTTCTTCGTGACGCGACGGCACTCCATAATGCTTTCCGATTATTACATGATTGATTTCGTTGAAAGTGTTTTGAACTCCCTGATTGTCGGTCGCGAACAGATTCTGATTGCGATCAAACGCCAGTCCCATTGGAAAGCGAAACGCAGTGGCGACCGGAGAAACGGTTCCGTTGGAATCGATCTTAAGAATTGTGCCTCGCCAGCGATCGTTGTCAGCGGGCCGTTTGTTCTGTGAATAATCGCTGCCGAGTCCAACGAACAAATCACCGTTGCGATCGCGGACAAGAGCTGTTGTCCAGTCGTGGTAGTCGTCGCTGCAGCCCCAGCCGGAAGCCACAACATCCAATTGATCAGCACGGCCATCACCATCGCTATCCCGCAAACGCAGCACTTCCGGTTTGTGAGCCACCAGAATTGAATCGCCATCAACCTGAATTCCGTACGGTGCGGAAAGTCCGTCGGCGAACAGTTTCGTGGAATCCGGTAGTCCGTCTTTATTCGTGTCGCTGACAATCCAGACATCTCCTTTCAGTGATGTCATGACCATTCGACCATCGGCCAGCCAGGCGATGCCAGTTGGCATGATGGCTGTGGAGATCGGTAAGCGTTCTCCATGAAACCCGGGGACAGCGGTAATCGCGTCGGCCACGCTGCTGGATTGAACGACGGCTGGCGGAACCAACATAGTGGGCCGGACGTCACAGACATATTGCCACGTCGCTGATTCACCCTCGGAAAGCTGTGGTGAATTCTTTTGTGTTGGTTCTGAGTTTGGCGAATTGAGCGTCACGGTCCATGGAATTTCACCATGTGATTTCTCCGTCGCCTGTGGACTTAGCTGTAAGGCAAATGGCTGTGGGCAGTCTTCGAGTACAACATTCCATGTCCAGCCGGTCTGATCGTTGTCGCTCGGTACTGGTTTGAAGACGAACTTCACGATGACTTGAACCAACGACCGATCGGGATTGTTCCACGCTGTTATCGGTGAATGAGCTGGCAATTTCAGATCAGTGGAACCATCAATGTGCTGTGGATCAAAATGAAAGCGCACCCGCAACGTCACAGAGTCGCCGTCAACGCGATACGACAGTAACTCGCCCTGTCGACGCTGATCAATAACCGGGCGAATCACTTTTAAATCGGGCTCAGCAATTTTCACAAGCGTTGCAAACGGCCGGTCTTCGTTCGTCTGCAACAATTCTACGCCCGCCATATCCCAGAACCAACTTTTTCCTTCAGTGCGTTGACGAGCGAATTCGCCAATCGTCCATTGCCGCAGTTGCATCGAATCCAGATCCAGAAGCAGATTGTGTCCGTTGTCGAATCCGACCGCGAAGGCTCGCGCAACATTGCTGCTGGAATTTCCGTCGCGAACCGTGAACACGTCACGAATGACACGCGGGCGATCGCCGAGCGACAGCGTGACGAATTGTTCGAAACGGCTGACGACGGTTGGTGGAGAGAATTTCGGGTCGGCGAGCGCTTTCCACAGCACCGAGATCTGCTGCGACAGCGAATCCTCAAGGACTCCCGCCACTGGTTTGCGAATCGCCGGCATTTCGATGCCCGGTACAACTCGAATGGGATTCTGCATCCATCGCATAAAGTAACGCGAACGAACTCGCTGCCCCATTGTCATGATGTCGGATCCGCGTGTTCCCATCGCAACGTTTCGCGGTTCAAATTTTCCTGCCTTGTGACAGGCGATGCAGTTAAAGCCGCCAGCCCCCACAAGCTGATTTCCGAGCAGCAGTTCATTCGCGGTGGCAATCGTCGGATGCAGTGGATCCAGATGAGTGAAGAGTTCCGGGCGAGCGACGTCAGCCGATTCTGGAATCCGATCCGAACCCACAAAGTATCGCACGATGCTTTGTCTATCGTCCGGCGACATCTCGAATCGCGGCATGCGAACCAGCAGCCACGGCAGGCGACGTACCTTCTGTTCTCCCGCGACCGCATGCTGCAAATAGTCATCCTGCAGGCGATCACCAACGGCTGTCAGCGGTGGCGGAATCAGAGCCTGACTTTGACCACGCAGGTCGTCTCGCTTGGATTCGATCGCTGCTGTCAGTCGCGAAATGCCTGATTGCTGATCGCGATCGTGGCAGGCGAGACATCCGTTGCGACGAAGCAATAATTCGCCTCGAACGAAACCGCCAGCGGTCGGCAGATTGGCGCTCAGTGTGGACAACCAAACTTCAATTTGGTTTCTCTGAACGTCGTTCAGCCGGAAGTGAGGAAGGTTTATCTTGGGTAGATCTGTCTCCTGCGGTTCCGCAGCAATACAATTGTGACCGTTGTTGTCTGCGGAAGAAGCAAGCGGACGCAATCGACTGGCTTTGGTGGATTCGATCCCGGAAATCTTGTGACACGATGAGCAGTTGGCTTTGATCACCAATTCTCGGCCTCGTGCGATAGCGGATGCATCCGTGTCGATCTTTTCCGGCCCAGTTGCGGGAGGCGACGCCGTATGATTCGTCGTTTGTTGACTCAGCGCCGCCACGATCTGCCTTTGTTCATCTTCTGTGAGTGCGAATACTGGCATACGATGTTGCGGATTGATCGACTTTGGCGACTTCAGCCATGTCACCAGCCATCCCACATCACGCCGATCTTTCACGTTGGTCAAATCAGGGCCGTGATACGGAGCGGCCTGAGGTTCGAAGCCTGCCGGCATTTGAGCCATCGCATGACACGCCACACAGCCCGTTGTCAGCAAGAGCTTTTGTCCCGCATCAACGTCACCATCCTTGAATGATGCGATCTTGTCTTTTGGTAAGTCTTTGGCTTCTGATACCTGCAGCAAAAATGCCGCCACATCTTGTGCTTCCGCTTCTGAAAAATTGAAGTCTGGCATTGAGTTCCACGCACCCATGGTTTCTGGATGCGCCAATCTGCGCACGATGTCGGTATCACTGGTCAAACCGCGCAGGCGTTGCAGATCAGGAGCCTTCAGCGTTTGCAATTCATCCAGCCCGGTATGACACGCAGCGCAACGCATGGCATCGACAAGTGCCCGTCCCTGCCGCGCGACGATTGTGCTGGCGATGGCGTTGGAGTGTTCCGGGACATGCGTCAACGCATCAGCGGGAATTGGTTCCAGAGTGAAATCCGGCGACGACCAGAAGAGCTGCAGCTTGAAATCGGAAGGTGGTTTCGCGTCCGGTTGCTGGAGATTCGTTTCGAATTCGACCTGTATCTGATGGTCGCCCGCCGACAGATCAACAGACTCACCGGAACGAAAGACGTTTGCTCCGTGTACTGCCAGTACCTCGACGTTATCAACAAGGATTTTCACCGCGCCTGAAATCTGGGCATGAAACGTGTGCCGACCACCGGTTCGAACAAGCAAGTTCCCCGACCATCGAACTGACTGAACATCTGCGACCCGACTTTCAATTTGTGAATCGGTCCAGTCGAAATTCAATCGATGATCAGTTCGAGTGACCGAATTCTCGCCGCCAGATACTGTCCCATGAAGCCCCGGCGACGTGTCGTCTTCGTCGGCCGAAACTTGCGACAGGCCAGCGGTTACAACAACTGTGACAATGATGGCGTATGAACCAAATTGAATTGCCAGTGCATTCGTAAGTCGTCGCATTGAATTGTTAGTTCCGACTGTTTCTGTTGAGGTATATTCGATTGATTACGGCATTGTCCTTGTTCCAATGTTTCAAGGCTCCAGCCCTAAAACGGAATGCGCGGGAGGCTCATCGGGACTTGCCATTCACAATCTTAATCCTAATTATGATCTTAATCATAATCGAACTCCGCCAGCCGATTAGGATTATGAGCAAGATTAGGATTAATGAGGAGACGGCACCTGCCGCCAGCGAAATACGGGAGGCGGGAGCCTCCAGCGCATGGCGTTCCAAGGCTGGAGCCCTGGAACGAGGACGATATTCCAATGCCTACGGTATCGGCTTCTGAGAGAGAGCGGGCACAACCGGCTGAATCCAAGCCTGTTCGAAACCACCAATCTGAGGTGAATTCGGATGAAGCCGTGACGACGTGATCAGCGCCCGAACATACAACTCCGTTCCATCAAACTCGTAACTGCCTTCGGTGCCTTCGACGGATTTAAGTACTTTTCCAACATCGCTGCTGTAAACTCGCGTCAGCACCTCCGCTTGTTCAGGATCATCTGAGGCGGGCGTGTTTGTGTCGTCGAATGGCGTTCGCGTACCGATGAAATCGATGCGATACGAAACATCAGGCTCGGCAGCAACGCTGACTTTTAGCCCTGCCGAAGTGTGTTGAATTTCATTGAGTGTGACACCTGAAGACGAATAGAACCGCCCCGCCTCCAATGCTTTGACCAGAGCCTCAGGCTTGAGTGTGTCGGTCAGCACCATGACCCAGCCGCGCCCCGGTTGCGAACCTGTGTGCGGCTGGGTTTGAAAGTAATCATGAGTATCGTCGGTGGCAAGCCCAAACATCACGGGCAGGTTCAGCTTCGCCAGTCGCCACGTGTTGATAATGTCCCATTGACGTGACGTTGAAGCGTGCAGCAAGTCGCCGTCATTATTTACGGAGGGATGACCGTTGTAGACTTCGAAATAGTTTTCACCCACGACCTGCATCAGTTGTTCGGCCGTCACAGCGTATCCAAAGTTCGGATGATTCAGGTGAACAAGCGTCGCTTCTCCGGATCGCTCGCGACGGGAAATGGCGGCATCCATATTGCGTTGGATGACATCAACAACGCTGTCACCTCCCGTAGGCGGCAGTAGCTCGCTCGTGTTCGTCACGCACATGTGAATCGGACGACGCTTGTAGCTGTCAGTAATTTCTTCACCTTGAATCAGAATGAATTCCTGAGCCTTCGCCATGCGGTTGTAGACCGCATCGAATTCCTTGAGGCGAACTTGCTTCCGATCGTTGTGTTCCCGTGTCTCCACCCAGTCTGCTGGAAATGCCGCCGTCAGCTTATCGAATGCCTTCTGGCCGCCTTTGTTCTTTTCAATGTCGATCCATCGTTCATGGTTATGCAGAGTATTGTGGTCTGTGTAAACAAGAAACTGATAACCCTGATCTCGATACCATGCCGCAACCATTTCCGGATAATCGTCGCCATCGCTCCACAGAGTATGCGTATGCATGTTTCCGCGATACCAGTGTAGTGTGTCATTCGCTTTGAGGGTGACATCTTGTGCAAAGACTTGCGATGCCGCCAGTAGACAAAGAAACGGCACGGCAATAAAAGTCAACACGCACGAACGCAGGGATGATGCAGGCATCTCGTGTTCCGTTCTGAAACTGGGACAATGTGATTTGGGCGATATCAGAACTTTTGATTGTAGCAAACAAACGACAGCAAGCGAGCCGTCCCCGTGGCTCGCTTGCTGTCTGAGGAAGTGAGTGAGTAACAGAAATCAGCCTCGCACAAAATCCAGGCTGGAGGCTTGGGCGTCCGATAGCTTAAAGCTGAAGTTGTTGGCACTGCTGCTTGTCAGGCTGCCCGACAGCTTCTGACCGTCAGTGCTGCGGCTGAGCGACAAAGAACCATTGTCCATGCTGTAAGTGCCTTGGAACGAGCTTGACTGTCCGTCCTTGTTGACGGCTGTCCAGTTGAAGTTTCCGTCCGCTTGCAGCAACAACTGAACGCGAGCCCCGTTGCTTAGATTCGCCGTCCACGTTCCGGTGAACGTCGGTTGCTGCGTTTGAGGTGCCTGCGCGACCGCTTGAGTTGTTGCGGTCTGTGGCGGAGCAAATCCACCCAAAGCCAGGAGCGCCGATTGTGTCGCATCGTTGACCGGTGCGCTATTGCCCACTGTTGGGGCACTTGCTGAAGTTGGTGCCTGAAGCGGAACTTGAGTTGGTGCAGAATTCGCCTGGTTCAGACTCTGCGGAGCACCCGCCTGAGCAAATCCAGTCTGAGTAAGTCCAGTCTGCGACACATTCAACTGAACATTTCCGCCCTGCACCTGTGATAGCTGAGTCTGTTGTGGCAGTTGCGGAGCCAGTTGCTGCGTCTGCTGAAGTGGCTGCAACGTCGGTGCCTGTTGAGCCTGTGGCAATTGCTGTGGTTGCTGACCATAAAGCGGCTGAGTTTGGCCGTAGCTGCTTTGAGGATAGGCGGTCTGCTGTGGAAACCCCGATTGTGGGTAACTCGGCTGCGAGTAGACCTGTTGAGGATACGATGGCTGGGAGTACACGGGCGGCTGATAGACCGGCCGCGAATAGACAGGTGAATGATAAGACGACTGCGAATAGTTGTGGCCTGAACTCTGTGAGCCACCGTATGAGCCACCTGAACGTCCATGGCAACCAGCATCAACGGTTCCAGCGGACATTGCAGAAAATCCACTAAGAACAGCGGCCAGCAATAGTTGGTGTGAGTAACGAATCATGGCAAAATCTCCTTCGAATTGTTTCGGTTTGAATCAGTTGGGTAACTCCCATGATCAACGAAGCGAAGATGCCAACAATGTGTTACACAGAATTTCACTATTGGGCCGAAACGCAGTGCTTGAACGCCGCACGCACGGATCGACGCACCTGGAGTCCGCAAGTTCTATGTCCCGCACTTCATTTCGCGCAGCTTTTTGAGCACATGGCCAGCGGAATACTGTCACGCTGGGCGACTCACGTCATCGAAACCGTTTCGGCGGTTTCACGCCACACTTGATAAAACGCTAGCCTGGCAATTTTTGGTCTGGCGCCCCTTCTGCGGCTGTCGATTCAACTGCGGGTTCGACGCCGATGGCCTGCATCACATCCGTTCGTTCTTGCAATCGCTGGTCCCATGTCGCGAGATAGTGTTCGTACGCCGGATGGTTGTCGGCTTGCTCCGACAACAGGTCACGAGCGATCTCGGTGAGTGTTTGTTCTTCCTGCAATGTCATTTTCCCAAGCAGCACGCGGCTGCGAAGAAAGACAAAATAGGTATCCAGAACATCGCACCGACAATAGTCGTTGATGCGATCGACATGACCTGCGTGATACAGATCCTGAACCTGCGAACCATCGATGCCCGCTTTGCCTGGCTTGTCGATCAAGTGAGCCAGCAGATTCAGACCACCGTTCATACGGAATGCGCCGAAGTTGGTGAGTAAGTCCTGAAGATCCAGGTGCGCGTCGTGATTGTAGCGATTTCGAGATTGTTCAAATGTGCGTGAATCAACATTGAACCACGCTGGTACGCTGATACCAAAACGAAACGCAGCGACTTCAAGCACCGGGACGTCGTAACCGCGTCCGTTGAATGTCACCAGCGTCGGCCGTTGATAATGTTGCCAACCCTGCCAGAATCGTCGCACGATTTCCTGAGGACGAAAGTGTGGGCTGTCGAGAACTGTCAGTTCGAGCAACCGATAGTCCGGGGCGACTTTTGCAATCGCTATGGAGACAGGTAAAACAAATGTCAGCGGCAACACATCTTTTCCGGTCTCCTCGAACAGTTGTTTTCTGTAGCGACTGATGGCTTCGCGTGGTGTGAGTTCGTCGTTGGGATAGCGAACTTTGCGAATCAGATCGCCGTCGCCGACGGTTTCGATATCGAAGATCAGGTACTTGACGTCACTCATGGGGTGCTCCGGCTTTTTATCTGTCGTTGCGAATCTTATGGCAGACCGCTCGCATTTCGTTCAAATGTGCGTTCAAATTCTCTACCACTGTTAGAAAACTTAATCCATTTCAAGACAAAACCCGCTCTGCCATGTCTGAATTTGATCAACAGAATACCAGCGATCGTTCGCAAGTTGCACCCACAGCACTGGAAGAACAGGCAATTCGAGGATTAACGACCGCCTATCAGCGGATGCGACAGGAAATCAGCAAGGTTGTGATTGGCCAGGATGAAGTGGTCGATCAACTGCTGATTGCCATGTTTTGTCGCGGACACTGTTTGCTGGTCGGCGTTCCGGGACTCGCCAAGACGCTGTTGTGCAGCACGATCGCCAGCATTTTGCAGCTTTCGTTTCGACGTATTCAGTTTACACCCGACCTGATGCCGTCGGACATCACCGGCACCGACGTCCTGCAGGATGATCCGGAAACCGGCCGTCGCGTGTTTCAGTTTATTCAAGGCCCGCTGTTTACCAATGTGCTGCTGGCGGACGAAATCAACCGTACGCCGCCAAAGACTCAGGCCGCTCTGCTGGAAGCCATGCAGGAACGACACTGCACGGTGGGTTCGCATACCTATGCGTTGCCAGATCCATTTTTCACATTGGCGACTCAGAATCCGATCGAGCAGGAAGGTACGTATCCGTTGCCGGAAGCACAGCTCGACCGATTTATGTTCAATATCATTGTGAAGTATCCAACCGCTGCGGAAGAATTGCGGATTCTGAAGCAAACGACGGGGACCGACAAACCAGAACTTACGCCGATCCTGACCGGTCGCCAGATTCAGGCGTTGCAGGAAGTCGTGCGGCGGGTTCCGTGTGCGGAGTACATCTTCGTGTACGCTCGGGATCTTGTGCGGGCGACTCGACCAGTCGAAAGCGAAGCACCGCCCTTTGTGAAAGAAATGATTTCGTGGGGTGCCGGTCCGCGAGCCGGACAATATCTGATTCTTGGGGCTCGAGCGTATGCGTTGCTACAGGGACGTTTTCACGTGACGACCGAAGACGTCAAAGCAATCGCGAAGCCAGTCCTGCGTCATCGAATTATGACAACGTTTGCTGCCGCCAGTCAGGGCGTGACGCCGGACGTTGTGATTGAACGGCTGCTGAAGTTTGTGCCAGTGGAATTGCATGAACGAGCGAAGAAACGCGTTCAGGCTGGGGCGGATTGAGCACAGCGAAGGAAGCCCCGGGGTTTCGGGCTGGCACCCTCCAACCCCGGCCACCCTAGTTTTAAGGATTGCCAATGCAGTCGCTTACTTCTTGCTCAGTTCATCAGCCTTGGTCTTCAGTTCCGCCGCCTTCTTAATGGCTGCTTCGGATTTGGTTTTCAACTCAGCGAGCTTCGCGGTCGCTTCGTCGGCCTTTTTCTTGGCTTCGTCTGCTTTTACTTTCGCTTCTTCTGCTGGCTTTTTCAAAGGTTCAACAGCGGCAGTTGCTGTTTCCACAGCCTTCTGAGATTCCGCAGCAGCGGCTTCAGCAGCAGTGACTGCATCGGGCGGTGAATTTGGATCAGCCTTGAGATCGGTCACGGCCTTATCGGCGGCCACCTTTGCGGCGTTGGCAGCTTCCAGCGCTTTGTTCGAAGTATCCAGCGCGGTCTGCGTGTCGGTTTGAACTTTTGCGGCAGCTTCCGAGGCAGTGGTTGCTTCTTCGATCGTTTTACCCTGACCTTCGATCATTGCTGCCAGCTCTTCAACGTGCTTCGCTTCGTCTTCGGCAGCTCGTACGGCTTCGACAACAACACGTTCACGGTCCCTTTTGAAATCTGGCACGATTTCGATCTCAGGGATCGCAGTTTTTAGCGTTTCCTGGCCAGCTTCAGAAACCGTCGTCTGCCACACGTAAAGCTTTCGCAGCGTCTTCAGTTTGTCCAAATGTGCCAAGCCAGCGTCGGTCACTTTAGTTTCATACACATTCAGATATTCCAGTGCTGGCAGGCCAGATAGATGAGCCAGTCCAGCATCCGTGACGGCCGTCTTTTCGAGATGCAGTTTGACGAGACCTGTCAGCCCTGTCAGTTGGGCCAGTCCAGCATCGGTGACCTTGGTGCCACGCAGGTTCAGCGAGTAAACATTTGCCGCGTCTTTGACGACAGCCAGAGTTTCATCTGTGATCTCTTTGTCGGACAGATGAAATGCGATGGACAGGCGAGCGTCGTTTTTTGCCAACGGCATTGCCTGTCCACCAGCATCCTGCACGGCTTTGATCAAAGCTTTATCCGCGTCCGTCAACTCTTCCTGAGCCAACGCAACTCCGGAAAGAACCAGCATGGCCAGGAGCATTCCCGAAATCTTCATCACACACCTCTTCATTTACAAACACATTGATATTCATAGAAACCAGCGCGAGAAACCGGGGCTGGACTGCTACGAGGTTACGTTGCGGCCGCAGAATGTGCAATGGTTAGCCGATTTTTGATGCTCAACGGGTGCAGTGTCGTATTTCGGTAGTAGCGACTTGAACATTGATTCTCGGGAGGGCAAGGCTCCTGCCGAGCCGATGATCGGCGGAAACACACGGCTCGGCAGGAGTCTCGCCCTCCCATCTTCACAATTAAACGCGACTGCACCCATGCTCAACTTCAGGATTTGCGGGCCGAACAGTTACTTTTCCTCGCGGCGGACAGGGGGCGTTGCCAACGCTGACATGCCAGGGCCTTTCAGGCCGGAACACAAATTACTTTGGCCTTTCGGGCGGGAAAGATTGCGTTGCCCCCTCGCAGCCACGAGTTAAACCGTTTCTTTATTGATTCATCAAAAACCGAATTCCGGCAATTTCATCAATGAAGCGGGGCATGGAACATTTAACGCATCACTATTGACCGTGCATGCCTTCGCTGCGGAGCGCACCGGCGCGTTGCATGACGCTGCTGGACTGATCCGTTCGCTTCGGTTCCAGTTGAAACGAGAACTTACGATGATCGGTGATATGACGACCCAGAAAGTTGTCGCTGACGAAATCGAGCGGAAACTTTTGATACCATGGAGCGTTGATATCGACCATCTCCGTATGGGTTTCGTAGCCATCTCGCAGGAGTTGCACTTCGCGAGTGCCATACCAGGTAAAGTCGAACGAAGCTGGCGTGTAGCCGATATCCTGTCCGTCAACTTTCACCAGCGCGCCGGATGGGTAGGAATTGATCGTGACGCGACGATGCACGCAGCCAACTTGTGTCAGCGCGAGCAGCATGAGTAACGAAATCCATTTCCAGCGCATTGGCGTCCTGCCAGCTTTCACACGAAACATGAAGGATGCGCAGTTTACCGTGATTGTGAAATACAGGCCAAGATCAATTCGAGGCGTGAAAATGCTGGGGATTTTGCGTCTGCCGGAAAAACTGCCGCTGCCTGTGGGCAATTCCATCCTTCGCTGACACTCGGGGGTTATTTTCGATCCAGCGTCAGCAATCCTGCGATTGTCAGGCCGATACCCAGCATCCCGAACGAAGAAAGTGTCTCGCCAAACACAACCACAGCTCCGATCGCACAAAAAGCATTTTGAGACGCATTGATAACGTTAGTGCGGCTGATGGTCAGGTGACGCATGGCGTGAGTGATGGCGAAGAACCCGATCGCGTTGAAAATCCCGGCCGTTGCAATCGTTGCCCACTCCTGCGGTGTTGTCGCAGCGATCGTACTCACTGAAAGCAAAGTCAGGCTCAACGGACACAGCACCAAGAAACCTGCCGCACTGAACAAAAATAAGGTTGCTGCAACGGGCATTTGAGATCTGACGGCTTTACGAATGTAGACGCCCGTGATTCCGTAGCCCAAACCGGAGATCATCGCCAACGCGACGCCAATGGTCGTCCCCCAGTCATCAGAGCCCGGAATCGCCGTTGCCGAAACGACGGCCGCTGCCGGATTTGTTGCGGGCGTTGGACTTGTTGCGGGCGTTGGACTTGTTGCGGGCGTTGGACTTGTTGCGGGCGTCCGATTTGTGGCCGCTGTTGACAGAAAAATAATGGATGCCACCATCAGTCCCATGCTGATGCCCGTCCGCACGCTGACAGCATCGCCCAGCACGAATCGTCCGACGATGGCTCCACTGCAAATAATCGACGAGAAGCAAATCGGCACGCTGATCGCCAGTCCGATTTTGACAAGCGACAGTTGAAAGGCCAGATTCCCGCCCAGTTGATTGAAGAACGCTGCGACAGCAATCGGCCACACGAAGTTCCAGTCTGTGAACGACGTCTGGCCTCGCCATCGCCGCACACAAATCAAGATGATAGCCACAAAGAACGTAGGGAACGCCTTTGTCCCGGCAACCCACATGGACCAGCCGAGACCACTGTCAGGTTTTGCGAGGCCACGGAGTGCCATGTTGGCGATTGAATAAGTCACAGCGGCCGCTAACCCCAGCAGCACGCCATGCAGATTTGCACGAGAATGATCGATGGCGGCAATCCGTGATGCTTCAGGTACTGAACCACTTGCAGCATGAATTGTTCGCGGCGTTGCATTGAGTAATGCATCCGGGACGACATCCACAGAACCGACCTGACCGGAAGACATATCGCTCAATCCATTCGTCATGCAACACACTTTGAATTACAGCGTCCGACTGAATGTCTGCAGTCGGCCCGTCTGTTCAAATTTGGCCAGACTGAAGAGGTCCAGCACAGCTTTATCAGTCGGCAGCACGTGCGCTTCGACAAGTTCGACGGATTCGCCTTTTAAGCGTCGGCAAATTTCCAGCAACAGTGCCTGAGCGTATCCGTGGCGTCGTTGAGATGCCGGAACAAAAATCTCGCGGATGCCGACACTTCGCACGCCCCATTTAGGAATATACAAATCCATGCCGATGATCTGCCCGGACGCAACGACGTTTTCCGTGTCCTTTTCATGCAGTTCAAATCGCAAAGAATCCAGGTGGCCATACCTTGCGAACCACCACCACGACTCGTTCGTAGGGCGGTCTGTTATCGCCAGATTTAAATGACGCCGATGTCGCAGCAATTTTGCGTTCACCGGATCTTTGCTGCGAATCAGGTCTCGTCGGAAAATCAAAATTTCTTCGGCAGCGACATATCCGCATGAACTAAAGAAGTCCGGCCAGTTCGCAGCCGACGCACAGAAGCCCGAAGGATCCAGACCACCGTAAATTCCGGTGTAAAATGCGTTCTGTTCTAAGCCGGCCCCAGCGACGACCGTCTTAGCCCCTTTGGATCGCAGGTACTCCTCAGCCCTCTTCACCAATTCCGTACCCACTTTGCGGCGACGGAATTCCGGATGCACCACTAAGGCGCAGATTGTACCGTGGGTTTGATCCAAACCTGATTGATCTGCGTTGGGAGCGAATCCGGCGTGGACAAATCCTGCGATTCGGCCTGTTTCTGTATCCTGCGCGACGATCAGACCATTGGGATCCCAATATGGCTGAGAACACGCCAATAATTCGAAAATATCGCATGAGAACCCTTCCGCTGCATTCGGCCCCAAAGCGGAAACATGCCACAATTTGTGCAGTTTTGGAGGGTCTATATTGTGGAAAGGGCGATACAACACAATCAGCTTGTCTTTAACAAGAGCGAATCCGGAACCGGAAGCGTTGAGAATACAATTGGGACCGAACTTAGACTGGCACTGGCGAATCTAACTGACGTATTCTATCACGGCAAGCCGTCTGGTTCGCTGGAATTCTGACGTTCTTCGTATCGGCAACTGACTGGATGTCACTGCACTGCTCAGGAAAGTTGTAGGACTTCAGTGTACGCTGGGCGAGATAATTTTTCTCACAACGGATATTTTCATGCAGTGGACTGACCGCGAATTAGCTGCCTGGCTCGACGAATTGCTGCCTGCAGAACGAATGGTGGCCTTCGAAAATCAGCTCCGCCAGGATAGCGCGCTCCGCGCGCGCGTGGCGGTTTTGATTCGTTACCGAGATCAGGGTGGGAATTCCATTGGCGAAATCTGGCAACGTGGCAGATTAAGTTGCCCCGTTCGCACAGAACTGGGTGGCTACTTGTTAGGGACGCTGTCAACCGATGCCGCTGCGTACATCGAGTTCCATCTGAACACTGTCGGCTGCCGCGTCTGCCAGGCGAATCTTAACGATCTTGAAGAACAATCTACACAGTCCGGTCAGGTTCCGGATCGTCGTCGTCGATTCTTTGAATCGTCGGCCGGGCTGCTCCGAGGCGACAGCGAGGCGGGGGAGTTTTAGAAGTAGTTCCGGCATGTGTCATGGCTGAGGTCGCCGATTCTGTTAGGTCCTCCTTGCCGAGGA
>JBDNFT010001067.1:0-4082 GCA_041689695.1 Planctomycetaceae bacterium
ATTGCCTCTGGCAGAAGAGCAGCACAACGTTGGCTCAAATTCAGTACGGCTACGACCGAGCATCCAATCGCACGTGGCGAAAAGACGGCGTGCTCACCGGCTACGACGAACTGTATTCGTATGACGGACTGTACCGGCTGAATGATCAGAAACGCGGGACGCTGAACGGGACTCAGACCGCCATCACCAGCGGGACGTTCGAGCAGCAATGGGGACTGGATCCCACCGGCAACTGGAAGACATTCAAACAGGACAACGATGGCAACGGCACGTGGGAACTGAATCAAACGCGCGTCGCCAACAAGGTGAACGAAATCACGGGCATCACGAATTCCGTCGGCACGGCATGGGCGATGCCGACTTATGACGGTGCGGGAAACATGATCGGTATTCCGAATCCCGGGACAACCGTCGTCGGATCGAACCCGGCGTGGGTGCCGATGAGCGAGGCTCAGTGGAACACGCTGACCGAAGCTCAATGGAACACATTCACGGAGAATACCGGCACGACTCCGCAAGCACTGTCGGCAAGGTACGACGCATGGAACCGCCTCGTGCTGATTTCGAGCGGCACGCAGAAAGTGAGTGAACATGTTTACGACGCAGGCGGCTACCGCATCCGCAAGGACATGTACACGAGCGGCACGCTGACGGAAGCTCGGCATTACTACTACACACCGGGCTGGCAATGCGTCGAAGAACGTGTCGGCACCGCCACCACCGCTGAACGCCAGTTCGTGTGGGGAATGCGGTACATCGACGACCTGATTCTCCGAGACCGCTCAACTGCCAACAATGGCACCATGAACGAACGCCGCTACGCCATGCAGGACGACAACTGGAACACAATCGCGATTTGCGACATCACCGGTTCCGTCACAGAACGCTTTGCGTATTCGGCGTATGGGACACCGGTCTTCATGACCGGTGTAGGTGTCACGCAGGCGTCGTCACCGATCGGCTTTGAGACGCTGTACGCCGGATATCGATGGGACGGGGCCACGCCGCAGATGTACTACGTCAGAAACCGTTTCCTGCTGCCGGTGATCGGCACGTGGAACAGACGCGATCCGCTGGGGTATGTCGATGGGATGGGATTGTTCAGATTCTATTCGACACTGAACAGTAGCGATCCTTTTGGGAGTGAAGACTTAGCACTTGGACCTCAACCATGGGAAAAGAAGAGGGGGGGAAAACAAGTCAAGACCTGCATTTTCTACACAACGACCGATCCCCGCCACAAGGCGGACGCGGAACGAGGCCGAGATGCCGAGCCTGCAGGAACTGCGGAAGTATTTGGGCCGATCTCTGGATCGCAACTTCGTGACACAATCGAGGGGCACGGTTGCTGCCGGATCGTTTTTGTCGGACACCGTCATCCCAATGGTAGCATAAGGGGAGCTGATGACGATCCGATTTTTCCAAGCTCTAACCATGATGTGAAAATCGCATTGAAAAACAATAAGTGTGGAAAGTCATGTGAAATTGATGTTCTTGGGTGTCAAATGCACGGGATTCTCGAATATATGGAGGAGAATCCATCGGATGGACGTTGGTATTGGAGTCATTGCTGTCGTGGATATGGCGATCACCATCCTGATGGCTCGATTACGCCCCTTACCGATTATGAAATGCGGGCCTGGATCGAAAGAGACTCTCAAAAGGAGATTGACCTGTGGAAAAAGCTGGCTCACGACACGGGGTGCGAGGTACGTTCTTCACGCACAACGCTGGCGATTGGGATTCGTCATACTTGCGCAAGATCAGGTGGGAAAGCCAAAGACAAGTCTGTTCTCTGCTATCCCGCACGTGATGTTTTTTTGCCTGATGGCAGTATGAAACAATTGGAGGAGTTTCCAAAGCGGTAAAAATATTGAAATTCATGTGATGGTCTTGCACTGTGCAATCGAACAGAAAGCTGAAAACTTGTGATAAGGTGATTTCAATGGTCGCACGGTTAAATTTAGTTCTGCTGATCGCGGTGCTTTCGTTTTTGTCTACAGGTTGTGAAGAGAAAGATCTCTCAGGCTCGACATTAGTCCTAGCGGGTCCACAAGTCATGATATCCGTTGGCAGACAATTCGATCTTGATCGTTCGAAATCGAAGGCTGTGAATGTAGCGAGTGACGCTGCACGTGATATAGATCGTTGGGCGACGACTCTGTCACTAGCGCCAAACGGTAAATCCTTAGTGGCGATTGAATTTGGCCAGTCAGCAGTTTACTTTGACGACATTCGCAGCGAAAGCGTAGGACTTCCCGTCAAGGAGTGCCGCAGCCCAAGCTCAATTTGTGTTTGGGCCTCTGATTCTTCAGCATTTGTACTATTCGACGCCCCCGATCGTTTATGGGGCGAGTTGAAACTATTTGACATTGAAACACTTAACGTCGTTGCGTCTGCGAAGCTTGATTTTGCATTAGGTGCATTGTCCCTTACAAATGACACTTTCCTTGTATTCAGGGAGAGCGGTGAACAGTTTTCATCGACCGCTCCTTGGCGGCCACAGCTATTTCAGATCGGAAGCAGATCAATCACGCCACTCACACCGGCGCTTCCAACAGAAAATTGCCCATCAATGGGATCGGTTTTTAGTATTGGGAAAATGCCGTTTCTACTGACCGGCTCACGTTCCCTTGTGGCTCCTTTGGAACTTTGGTTACTTCCTTTGGATTCGCGATCAGAGAGCCTCATCCCTCAAAAGGGAATTGTTGAAGGTGTCTCGAAGGACTCCCCAAAAGCAATGTTGCAAGAATTTGCCATAAACTCGCGTGGAGATAAGCTAGCGACACTTTGGCAACGTTCCGACGAAGCGAGTCAGAACGATTTTGAGTTTGTCGAAGCCTACGAGATTTCGCTTCGCGACAAGGAATCAAAACTTACCGTGCTGGGCTGCAGGAAACAGTGGGAGTCTGACCCATTTTCTTGCGCGTTCGATGAAATCATCGTACCAGACTTGACAGAACATCGAGTAGCCTTTCTATGCAAGGATCTGCTGATCGGTGTTGCTGCGTCGGAGGAATTGCGACTGTATTCTGCTGAGACTGGACGGTTACTGAAGCAATTCAAAGTTCCACATTGCAACGTGCTTTCTACCATGAATTCCCCTTCGGAGGTGCTCGTATCGACAACAGACAGGTTCACATTGCTAAAAATCGAATGCCGCTCTGAATCTAGTCCTAGGAACTAATAATCCTATGGGGGAAAGTCAAAGCTGCCATGTGGGTTTATCAAAACCAGGGTGGCAGCAGGGTGGCAGTGCGGCAGCAGTGCCATGCACCGGGAATTGGAAGACTGCAGTCGCCAGGGAAATTTGGGCAGTTTGAGGTATCCGAGGCGCTGCCTCTATTTCAGCCATTATTTCATTTCAGTGCCATCAGGAAGCCGTAGAAAGTCGGCGCCAAAAGCGGGTCCCATGCACTGACTGGGAGCCCGTCACCGGGCACGCATGCGGTCGGGACGGCTCGTCGGCTGTCCACCGTCTACGATACGCGCGGCATGGTCCAGACAGTCACGACATGGGATGATCCGCGAATCGGTTATGGAAGTATTCAAATCCAAGTGCAGAATGCGTACAATGACTTCCGCCAGCAGACGCATTCGTATCAGGAGCACATTGGCGGCGTGAACACATCCACCACACCGAAAGTCCAGTACAGCTACACGAACGGCACGGGCAACACGATCCGGATGACGGGGATGACGTACCCAAGCGGTCGTGGCCTGACGTACGCCTACGGCACAGCCAACGCCATTAACGATGCGTGCAGCCGGATTGAATCGGTGATTAATACGTCGGATTCCGTCAATCTGGCGACGTATCAGTATCTGGGAGCGTCGGGCTTCGTGAATGCTGCGTCCGGTCAGCCGGGGATTTCGTGGACGTTAATCGGCACAGGCAATGATCCGGCGACAGGCGACATCTATTGGGGCCTCGATCGCTTTGGGCGAGTTGATAACTGCCTCTGGAAGAAATCCACGACAACGCTGGCACAGATTCAGTACGGCTATGACCGAGCATCCAACCGCACGTGGCGAAAAGACGGAGTGCTCACCGGCTACGACGAACTGTATTCGTATGACGG
>JBDNFT010001068.1:0-2442 GCA_041689695.1 Planctomycetaceae bacterium
GACGTCGACGGCGTCTGCGCGACCGAGCCAGTCGGGTACTCGGACAACCTGTCACTCGAGCCGTAATTACGGTGCCAGCCTTCTTTGACGAACATCAGCGTCAGGCGACGCGAGAAGCGGGTGAGCTTGCCGGCCTGAAGGTCGAACGCATTATCAACGAACCCACGGCGGCGACGCTGGTGTATCATGCTGGTACTCAGGACCGCAAACATATCGTTGTTTACGACTTCGGCGGCGGAACATTTGACGTGTCGATCGTGCGGATGGAAGCAGGTGTGATTGAAGTCCTCAGCAGCAAAGGCGACACGCAGCTCGGCGGGGATGACCTCGATGTCCTGCTGATGAATCATGTGGCCGATACGTTTCAGAAGGCACACGGGATTGATCTGCGAGCCGACTTGTCTTCGAAATATCGGCTGTTGCTGTCTTGTGAATCTGCCAAGCAAAAATTATCGACTCAGGAAACAGTCGAGATTGTCGAAGAATTCATCGCCGAGAAAGACGGTTGTCCACTGAATCTGCAGGCTTCGATTTCCCGTCAGCAATATGAAGAAATGATCATGCCTCTGGTGGATCGCACCATCCGTTGTGTGGATGAGGCACTGCGGGATGCGAAGATGACAGCAGCTCAGATCGATGATCTTGTGCTGGTTGGCGGATCAACTCGAACGCCGCTGGTGGAAAATCGCCTGCGTGAAGAATTCCGTCGAGAGCCAAGTCGCGCCGTGGATCCGGATCTGGCAGTGGCTTTGGGTGCAGGAGTCCAGGCGGCGATGCTGGCCGGTCAGAAAGTCGGCCCGGTGCTGGTCGATGTCACTGGGCATACGCTCGGGATTGAAGCGGTTGAAGAAATGACGTATGCAGGTCCGAAGCTCGTCTTCTGCCCGATCATCCATCGCAACAGCGCTCTGCCGGCTCGCTATGAAGAACGCTATTCCACGATGCATGACGAACAGAAAAGTGTCGTGATTCGCGTTTTTCAGGGTGAGCATTCGGATCTGACTAAGAATCGCGAAATTGGCGAAATGTCGCTGGATCTTGCAACTGGTGGCGGCAGTCGCAACAAAATTCTGGTCCGCTTTGACCTGACTCTGGACGGCACACTGAAAGTCACCGCGACTCAGCCGGCATCTGGTAAGTCCAACGAAGTCCTGATCGACAACGCGCTCAGCCAGTTTCAGGCCGAAGACCGCGACCGTGCCAAGAGTCGTCTGGGAGCGATGTTTGATGCGTCGTCAGAACTTCTCGACGATGCGGATCTGCCGTCGAAGTCGGAATGGAGAAATGTCTCGCCTTCAGGTTCATCAGCGGGAGACGACATGGAATCTCGCTACCCGGATGCCGTGGCGATGTTGCAGAAGATTGGAGATCTGGGATCCGGTATTCCGGATGAGGACGCAGAAGAAATCGATGGAATTTCGAAGAAGCTGCAGCAGGCGATGGCCGATGGCAATACTGCCGACGTTAAGAGTTTGTATGCCGAATTAGACGACATCCTGTTTTATGTCCAATAGTCCTGCCACCAGCATGTCTGACGAATTCCGCTGCCCCGTCTGCCGCGCTCGGCAAACGCTGCAGCCGGAATGCCGCCGTTGTCAGGGCGACCTGTCTCTGGTTGTCAAAGCCCATCAGCGCGCCGAACACCTGTTCGTCGCGCTGCAACAGGCCCGCGCGGATCGCGACTTCGCCGCACAACATCGGTTGGCAAAGGAGCTTCGGCTGCTGCATCCCGGGTTGCTGAGACAGGAGCACCGGCAAGGATAAACCGGGGCCAGCCAGCCCGAAATTTTCTTTGCAAAAACTCATTCATATTCAGCGTTTAATCGCTGGACAGGTCTCCAGACCCGTCCAGACACAAAAGTGAATTTTCGATCAGGACGGGACTGGAGTCACGTCCTACGGCGCGTTATCGACCGCCGCTTGGGCAATAGTCCTGAATCCACTTGAAGATCTCATTGTGCCAGTAGCGACTGTTGGCTGGTTTGTTGACCCAGTGACCTTCGTCCGGGAAATTAATAAATTTGCTTGGCACTCCCTGACGCTGTAACGCTGTGAACAACTGCTGCCCTTCACTCACCGGAACTCGGAAGTCGAGGTCATTGTGAATGATCAGCATCGGCGTTTTGAAATTCGCGGCGTACTTGTGCGGTGAATGCTTCTCGTACGACTCGCGATTTTCACCCCATGGCGGCCCGCCGTGTTCGTATTCGTCGAACCAAAGTTCTTCAGTCGTCGTGTACATACTTTCAAAATTGTAAACGCCGCAATGAGTCACAAGAGTTTTGAATTTCGTCGTGTTGCCCTGGAACCAGTTCATCATGTATCCGCCGAATGACGCGCCGGCAGAAAACATGCGGTTGGTGTCGATGAAGTTTTGTTGTTCCATATGGGCGAGTCCGGCGAGCAGGTCAATGTAGCAGCGTCCGCCCCAGTCACCGCTGA
>JBDNFT010001069.1:0-3964 GCA_041689695.1 Planctomycetaceae bacterium
CGTTCAATTGGCAAAAGAGTTCTGCGACGATATTGAATTTTCGCCCGAAGATGCCGCTCGCACAGAATTGGATTTCCTGTGTGAGGTTGTTGAAAAGACGATCGACGCGGGTGCCACAACCGTCAATATTCCGGATACTGTCGGATATGCCACACCGAATCACTATTTCAAAGTGATTTCGTATCTGAAGAAAAACGTCCCAAATATCTCGAAGGCCATCATTAGCGCGCATTGCCATGATGATCTGGGATTAGCGGTGGCCAACAGCCTGTCGGCGATGGAAGCTGGCGCTCGACAGATTGAATGCACAATCAACGGTCTCGGCGAACGTGCCGGTAATGCGGCGTTGGAAGAGATCGTGATGGCGATTCGTACGCGAGCCGACTATTACGGCGTGCATACCAAGATCAATACACAGAAGCTTTATCTGACAAGCCATTTGGTGTCATCGATCACCGGTATGAAAGTGCAGCGTAACAAAGCGATCGTGGGACAAAATGCATTTGCTCATGAAGCCGGCATTCATCAGCACGGCATTTTGCAGGATCGATCGACGTACGAAATCATGCGTCCGGAAGATGTCGGCTACATCGGGCAGAACCTGGTGCTTGGCAAACACAGCGGTCGCCATGCGTTTCGTGATCGCGTGATCCAGCTTGGCTTCAATCTCGACGATGCCGCGCTGCAGCGTGCGTTTGATGACTTCATCGTTTTGGCCGACAAGAAAAAAGAAGTCTACGATTCTGACATCACTGCGCTGATCGAAAACCGCATGGCCGACGCCGTGGATCGCTGGAAGCTGGTGAGTTTCCATACGTCTGCAGGATCGGCCGCCATTCCAACGGCAACGTTAGAACTGCAGTGCGAAGATCAGCCGATCCTACGCGACGCGGCCATCGGTGATGGTCCGATTGATGCTGTCTTCAAAGCCATGGAACGCATCATTGATCTCACCGCGAAGCTTGACGAATTCAATGTTCGCAGCGTGTCAGAAGGAAAAGATGCGCTCGGCGAAGTGCGCGTCACCATTTCGATCAATGGCCGTCGGTATCAAGGCAAGGGCGTGAGCACAGACATCATCGGCGCGGCGGCTCAAGCGTATCTGAAAGCGCTGAACAAAGCCGATGGCGATCGTCAAAACGCAGCCGGTTCAGCAGCTGAAAAAGTGAAACCACAGCTGTAATTCAGCGAGATTAGTCCAATATGAAAGACTGCTTCATGGCCGATTCTCAGTGTATAGGATAAACGATCCGGGTATTTCTCGCTTGCTGCTCGAACGGCGGCATCAAAGGTGTCGGCGAAGAACCAGTTTTGGGCCGCGGGCTCAATAGCGACGAATTGACCCGAATGAGTTTGTTCCCAATTAGCTTTTTGCGATGCAAAGATACATCGTGCCTGTTCAATGACTGATCGAGTATGTTGGGATATCATATTCTGCATCCTTTTATTTACAAAGTTGCTAAAGTCTACGCGACCGATGAGTGATTGTCACGGTCAATTCATGCTTGCCAGCCTTGGAACGCGCTGCCCCGGAGGCCCCTGCCTCCACGGTAGCGTCTGGAGGCTGGAGCCTCTCGATCAGTGTGTTCCGAGGCTGGAGCCTCGGAACAAGGACATCAAAAAAGGGCGAACAAAATGCTGACTTCATTCCAACGCAGCGCGATCGTATTTGCCGCATGGCGAACGGGGAGGCGTAAGCCCCCCGGTACGTCCCAACGCAGCGCAATCGTAGCGATCGTAGTTGCCGTCTTTGTGCTGCTTTCCTTCAGCAATCACTCCCAAGCGGACGACAAAGTTGATGCCGCTGTCCAGCAATCGCTCGACTATCTGGCATCGACTCAAAAGCGACAGGGATACTGGGAAGCGAATCAAGGCCAATACAAGGTTGCCATGACGGCACTCGTCGGCACCGCGATGCTCGCAGAAGGTTCAACGACAACCAGCGGACGCTACTCCAAAGAAATCCGTCTTGCTGTGGACTACCTGTTGTCAATGAGTCGGCCAAATGGACTCATTGGATTCCGTGAAGACTACCACTACACCTACGGTCACGGGTTTTCGATGCTGTTCCTCAGCCAGGTCTACGGCGAAGAAGAAGATGAACAGCGTCGCGAAGAGATCCGCGATGTCCTGACACTTGCAGTCCAGTTTTGTGCCGACGCTCAAACCAGCAAGGGCGGCTGGGGATACGTTTCCGCGAAAGAAGGCAGTGACTTCGACGAAGGCTCAACCTGCATCACACAGGTTCAGGGCTTACGAGCCTGTCGAAACGCCGGGATTCCGGTATCAAAAGAAATCATCGAACGAGCCAAAGTCTACATCGACGAATGCACTGATTCCGACGGCGGCGTGCAGTACAGCATTCGTGGCGGCGGTGCGAGACCTCCGATCACAGCGGCAGCTTTGGCGGCCATGTTTAACGCTGGCGAATACGATACAGACCTGACGAAGCGGATGCGAGAATACTGTAAACGCACAATCTGGCCCGAGAAGTCCGTGACATCAAACAACGGGCATTGGCACTACATGCACTTCTATTTTTCGCAGGTTGTGTATCGCACGGGTGGCGACGAATGGGTGAAATACCGCGATGCGATAAACAGCAAACTGCTTGGTGAAATGCAGCCTGGCGGCGGCTGGGCCGATCCACAAATCGGCGCTGTCTATGTGACAGCACTGAACTGCATCATGCTGCAACTGGATAAGGGCTTCCTGCCGATCTATCAGCGATGATATGAGCGGATGCGGGGATTACGATGTCGATGTCTGTCCCTACCTACAGATAATTCAAACCCTCCGCCTGACTTCGCAGCGTCGTAACGATTTCGTCGGTGCTGCTCGGATCGACGGCGCGACAGGATTCCGTTAGGATTGACGCGAGTTCCGCAAGGTCGTGACGCCATTGAACCGGATCAAGGCCTGGCGGTTCAAGCTGAGTGAACTCGCCGCAAAGCAGAATCATTCGCAGACAGTGACGGAACATGATGCCTTCCTGCTTCTGCAGTTCACGCGATCGTACGTAACGATCAAAGTTGCCGCCAAATCGCAGTAAGTCCCCCACGCACCAGACGCTGCGAATGGAGACGTCCGAGATCCCTGGATACTCGCTGTGAAACAGCATTCGCATGCGGTCGCCCAGCGGCAGCGGATAAATGCGACGTCGGTTCACTTCGTCAAAGTAGCCGGTCAGTTCCTGCTGAGTCACGATGCCGCGCGACAGTAGCAGCGGGTTCAGGTATTCGGTGGAGAGCGTTCCGTCCGGCATTTGTTCGGGCGATGGGACGCGCACCTGACTGGCGACTGATGACGGCAAATCCAGCGCGCTTTCGAGAAGTTGCAAGCGTTCTTCGTAGTTGGCTTTGTGCATCTGTTCGGCAAGGAACACACCGTAGATCGCGTTGATGCTCCGAAACGGCAACATCAGTGCCATCTGTTCCGTCGCAATCGCCAGACGCGGAGAGTACTCTGACAGCATCACTTCTTCGGCGCTTGGTGCTTTCGGTTCGCGTTTGGATTTTTTTGCTGCAACGTCGGTCGTTGCAGTGCCATCTTTGCGAGCCTGCTGAATCATCTGGCCTAACAGGCCGACACTTGGCTTTTCACTGGCAGGCTCGCTGGCGGGTTCTTCAGATTTGTCAGATTTGTCAGATTTGTCAGATTTGTCGGATTTGTCAGATTTGTCGGATTTGTCAGATTTGTCGGATTTGTCAGATTTGTCGGATTTGTCTGATCCGACTGATCCGACTGATCCGACTGATCCGACTGATCCGACTGATCCGACTGATCCGTCGGAATCAACCGACGCATCATCTTGGGCAACGTCATCGCCGAAATCTTCCGGCGCTTCATTGGAGTCAAAGTGAATCACTTCACCAACTTCGCCTCCAGCGCTGGTTTCTTCCTCCGCCATCGGCGCGAGATGTGATGACACCCAACGACTGTCGCGAACGGAAACGGCCGTCGA
>JBDNFT010001070.1:0-3901 GCA_041689695.1 Planctomycetaceae bacterium
CGTCAGCATGTGATCAAAGAAACCAACGCCCGTGGAGATGTCAGACTTGCCGCTCCCATCAAGGTTGAGGGTCAGTTCGATTTGCGTTTCGGCTGTGTTGCGTGTGATCAATGCGGTTCGAGTCATAGAGGGGGGAGGCCAAATACTAACGAGTCGAAAATCCTACGATATTTTCCAATCCAATCTTGCGCTGTGAATGCCGGGAATCGGGCGGAAGTCTTTGCGACATTTGACACAGTGCTGACCTTCGTGGAGCCGCTCCGGAAAATCCGGCACAACCGAACTTGTCACGAGACGCTTTTGTCACGAGACGCATTTGACGACATCGGCCATCACTTCCAGCACTCGATCAATTTCGGAATCCGTCCCGATCGTGATTCGTAACCCGTCCAGAGTTCCGCCATCGGGCAACGCGTCCGCAAATCGCATATAACGAATCAGGATCTTTCGCTGCTTCAGTTGTTCGTACAACTCGCGATGCTTTCCCGTTTCATGCGTCGTCCACAGGAAATTGGCTTCACTCGGATGCACCCGAAAACCGTACGTCGGCAACACGGCCGCCATTCGATCTCGAGTCGCCAGAATCTTTGCTCGATTCTGCAACATCCAATCCTGATCTTCCAGAGCGGCCGTCGCAGCGGCAATCGCCACGGTGTCGCAGTTATAGCTGTCTTTAACTTTTTGCATGCCGCTGATCAGATCCGGATGAGCGACTGCGAAACCAAATCGGATCCCGGCGAGGCTATAAGACTTGCTGAACGTGCGCGTCACGATCATGCGACCATCAAATCGATCGTCACGCAACAATTCGCCGCGATGAGGGACACGACGAAAATCTCCGTACGCTTCATCAAGGACCAACACACCGCGATCAGGCAAAAGCTGGCTGAGTTGTTCTGCCGACCAGATATTGCCAGTCGGTGAATTTGGACTTGGAACGTAAAATACGCGAACGCTTTTTCTTAGCCGCGCGGCATCTTCAGGATTCCATTGCCAGTCCGAATTCAGATTCAAACGCACGACGCTGCAGCCCTGAATCTGGGCGAGCGATTCGTAGAGCACGTAGCTGGGATAGGGGTAAGCGATTGTATCGTCAGCGTCACAAAATGATCGCGTGATCACCGTAAGATTTTCATCGCTGCCGTTCGCTGGCAAAATCCAGTCAGGATCAACGTTGAATAACGCGGCTGCAACTTTGCGAAATCCAGCGGCATACGGATCAGGATAAACGTTCAGCCGTCCCTCCGCAGCGCGCTGGATGGCTTCCACGACTTTTGGAGACGGTGGATACGGATTTTCGTTCGTATTGAGCTTAACCCAGCCGCCTTCCTGCGGTTGCTCGCCGGGAGCGTAGCCAGCCATACGATCAATGGCAGGACGAAAAATGGAGGACATGCAGTGCTTTTCGACGAATGATGTTCAAAGAGTGAAGAATCAGCCCGCAGAAATTATAGCGAACGATCCTCCACCGACTGGTCATCGGGGCAGAAGCTGTAAAAATAGGAACAGCAATACCTAAAAGCCCAGACACCGAATTCAGAAAACTGTTCAGTGCAGGATTTACACGTGGAAGAATTCATCGGAAAACAGGTTGTCGTCGATGTAGAATCGCCATTTGTCTATCTCGGACGGCTCCATGCCATCAACGAAAAAACGCTGGTGCTGAAAGCCGCCGACGTCCACGATATGCGAGATTCTACAACAACCCGCGAAGTTTACGTCCGTGAAGCCCGTGTGCATGGCATTCAGCCGAATCGAAAAACCGTTTACATACGGCTGGAAAAGGTCGTCAGCCTTTCGCCAGTGGATGATGTGATTGATTAGGCGGCAATTTTTAAAATACTTCAGATAAGGTTATTCCAAGTGCGATTTTTGATCACAAACGACGACGGATTCGAGGCACCAGGACTTGCGGCTTTGTATCAGGCCCTGCTGCCGCTGGGAGAAGTGACAGTTGTGGCACCGGCCACTTGCCATAGTTCCAAAGGTCATGCCGTCGATACAAAAAATCCGCTGCGCTTGGAAAAACGACGGGTTGAGCCGTTTGGCGACATCCATGTGGTGCATTCATCTCCTGCCGACTGTATTCGTGTTGGAATGCGGCACGTGCTCAAATCTCCGCCGGATTTTGTCGTCGCTGGGATCAATCCGGGGGCGAACATGGGGGTTGATTTGTTCTATTCCGGGACTGCTGCCGCTGCTCGTGAGGCCGCCTTGCTGGGCGTACCGGCGATCGCTCTGTCACGCCTGCTGCACGGCGATTTTCCAGTGGATTGGGACGTGTTGGCAAAGCATGTGACTCGCGTGGTTCGCCGGATCATCGAGCCCGACTATCGATTGCCCGCTGGACATTTTTGGAACATCAACTTTCCCACGATCGCAAATGAACAATATCCAGAGGAATTTACGCTGGCTCCACACGGCATTGAGCCTCATGCAGTGGCCTTCAAAATCATCGAAAAGTCGCAAAATATCGAGCTTTTGGAGTATTCTGCCGCCTATCGCGACCGTGGTCGCTCAAGTGCTTGCGACGTTCATCATGTCTTCGAACAGCGGATCACCGCAACGCCGATCGGTCCGTCTCTAACGTCTGGCCCGACAATCTCCATGCAGTCTCGGGTTTCTCTGCGCGACGCAGCTTGCGCCGATTGACGCAGCGACTCTAACTTGTCAGCATTTGGTCTCGTCGCTGATTCTGAAGAATTTCGTTAGTTTCTCGCTTCGTCTAGCTCTTCAAATCCGCTTTCCGACGCCCCAAGTGCCCATTTTGCCATGATATGCGAATGTACGAGCACCTGACAATTATCAGCGGTCGAGCAAATCCAGAACTTGCCCGCGAGATTGCAACTTATCTGGGTATCGGCTTGGGGCATGTCGACGTCGGGAATTTTCCTGACGGCGAAATCAGCGTCAAGTTGAATCAAAACATTCGCGGTTGCGATGTGTTCCTGATTCAACCGACGTGTCCGCCAGTCAATGAAAACCTCGTTGAGTTGCTGGTGTTGATCGACGCCTGCCGCCGTGCGAGTGCCGCGCGCATCACGGCTGTGATTCCTTATTTCGGCTATGCTCGCCAGGATCGCAAAGATTCTGGTCGCGTTCCGATTACTTCCAAGCTTGTGGCCAATCTGATCGTAGAAGCTGGCGCACACCGTGTGCTGACGATGGATCTGCATGCCGCTCAGATTCAGGGTTTCTTTGACGTTCCTGTCGATCATCTGTATGCCGCGCCGATTCTGGACAAGCATTTTTCTTCGCTGGGCATCGCTCAGGAAGACCTTGTGATCATCAGTCCGGACGAAGGCAGTATTAAACGGACGCTGCAACACGTTGAGCATCTTGGTGGCTCACTGGCGATCGTCGATAAACGCCGCGCGAATGCGTTGGAAACGCGACAAGCCAATTTGATCGGTGGTCCGATTGAAGGCAAGACGGCGTTGATCTTTGACGACATGATCACAACAGCCGGATCCATTTGCGGTGCGGTTGAAGTTGTGCGAGCCCATGGCGCGAAGAAGATCTATCTTGGTGCGACTCATGCCGTGCTGTGTGGCCCTGCGTTTGAACGCCTGGAACGGGCAGAGATCGACGGACTTGTCGTCACAAATTCCTGCCCGATTGCTCAACAGCATCGCCTGCCAAACCTTACGATTTTGTCAGTGGCTGAACTACTGGGCGAAGCAATCCGCCGCGTGCATCGCAACGAATCGGTCAGCTATTTGTTTGATCTGTAAGGATTCACGACTCATTGAGGCATCAAGGGGAGGCTTCATTGTTGGGTATGACCAGGTCGAAGATTGGCCCTATTTATACAGCGAGTCCCGCTAACCTGGGGCGAACTTTTGTTGGTTGCATCGATCGCAGACTCACGGGATAAAAGCCATGAAGATCGCCATTCTCA
>JBDNFT010001071.1:0-4141 GCA_041689695.1 Planctomycetaceae bacterium
ATCAGAATCTGTTTGTAGATCTGCGGCGACTGTGGCAACGCGTAAAAGCTACCGGGATGAACGCGGCTTGGCCCAAGATAATCGCGAGCGCCTTCCGGCGTACTACGTCCCAGCATCGGCGTTTCGATTTCCAGAAACTCGCGATCATTGAAGAATTCGCGTACGGCCTGAACGAGCTGGTGTCGCAGGATGATGCTCTTTTGAAGTTCCGGACGACGCAAATCGACGAAGCGATATTTCAGTCGCAGCTCTTCGTTCGGCAATTCGCCACCTTCGATTTCGAACGGCGGCGTCTTGCTCTTTGAGAGCACTGTCAATTCCTGCACGCGGATTTCAATATCGCCAGTGATCAGTTTCGGATTGACCAATCCGTCGCCTCGGTATGCAACTTCACCGACGACTTTGATGACGTCTTCGCGACGCAGCTTGCGAGCGACGCTGTCCATTTTTGTGTCGTCGTCCGAAGTGAAGACGACCTGCGTTTTTCCGTAGCGGTCGCGCATATCGACGAACACGAGTTCTTTACCTTGTTCGCGATAGCTGTTGACCCAGCCGCACAATGTGACGGTCTGGCCAGCGTGTTCACGACGAAGTTCTCCGCAGGTATGAGTTCTATGCACAGCGATGGGGTCCGAAAAACAGGGCCGAATGGTGCCTGAAAAAGGGGTCAGGAACCAATAGTGCGCAGCACCCAGCGGGCCATTTGGCTATTGGTTCCTGACCCCTTTTTCAGGCGAAGGGTGACAACGAATATCGCGAGAGTATAGAAGCCCGACATTGTCTCGAAAAGAAACGTCCCTTCAAACTCGGTCCGATTCTGAATTCGCCGCAATTTCCCTGCGCTGAGACTGCTGCGGAAGTCGCAAATCACGCTTTTCTCAGGCCAGACCACGCTGCGTATTGCATCTGCCATGATGCTTTGATGAAATCCCCTCGTCTAGGTAGCGAAAGTCGTCAAGACTTTAGGATTTGACCGGAATCGCCGAAAGTCTTGACGACTTTCGCTACGATCTTGACGCACCACTAATCCCATTCTTGTTGTTCTGCAGAGAGAGTTGGCTGAATCATGGATCCGGAATTTCGAGCCGAATGTAAAGATTTGCTGAAGCGTATCTTTCACCTTCGAGACTGTCTTTGACTTGCCAGCCAAGACAGCTCGCATCGCAGAAATTAACGACAAAATGGCCGGCAACGACTTCTGGAACAACCCAGAACGCGCGCGCCTGCAAACGGATGAACTCAGAAAACTCAAGACGACCGTCAGCCCGCTTCAGAAGCTGGTCAGCGGCGGCGACGATCTGCAAGTGCTGATGGAATTTGCCGAAGAAGACGATTCCGGCGAATCCGAAGCGGAACTCAGGACTACCGTTGATCGCCTGACGACAGAAATTGAGCGTGTCGAACTTCAGGTGACAATGTCAAACCCAGCCGACGGCTGCGCGGCGTATCTCACTGTGCAGGCAGGCGAAGGTGGAACTGATTCCGCCGACTGGGCACAAATGCTGTTGCGTATGTACGCGCGATGGGCAGAACGCAGCGGATTCAAAGTTGAAGAGATCGATATCTCACCAGCTGAAGAAGCCGGTATTCGCAACGCCACTATTCTGATCACCGGCGAATTCGTCTACGGATACCTGCGCGGCGAGATGGGCAATCATCGGCTGATTCGCATTAGTCCGTTCGATTCCGCCGGTCGTCGTCACACCGCGTTTGCGGCTGTGGATGTCGTTCCGGAAATCGATGATGAAATCGATATCGATATTAACTGGGACAGAGATATTAAAGAAGACACTTACCGCGCGAGTGGAGCTGGGGGTCAGCACATCAATAAGACGGAGTCGGCAGTGCGGCTCACCCACCTTCCGACGGGTGTTGTGGCAGCGTGTCAGAACGAACGCAGTCAGCACAAGAACCGCGCGACGGCCCGCAAGATGCTGACGGCCAAGTTGTACCAGATTGAAGTCGAAAAACGCGAAGCCGAAGTTTCCGCCCGACACGGCGAGAAGACAAAAATCGGCTTCGGCGGCCAGACGGTTCGCAACTACGTACTGCATCCGGATCAATTCGTTAAGGATACCCGGTCAGGCATGAAAGTCGGCAATCCTCAGCCGGTCCTTGATGGCGATCTCGACCAGTTTCTTGAAGCCTATCTTCGCTGGACGCTTGCCGGTGCGACGTCATCGGATGATAACTTGTAGTCCGACCTGTCCCAGGTCGGAAACCTTTGAGGCTGCCAGATCGAACGTTTTCCCTTTTCTCTCGCTCGCCAAATAGTCTCGGCACGGATGCCCTCCACCGAGTCTTTAGGTCACGCGACCTCGTGTGATCGACGATGCTAAAGGTCGCTGATCTGAGGACAGATCAGCCTACGTAGTCCGACCTGTCCCAGGTCGGAAACCTTCCACGTTGCTAGATCAAACGTTTTCCCGTTTCAGCCGCTCGTCCTACAAAAAATCCGAAATGACGGTATCAGCGATCAGCAATCCCTCCGTGGTCAGAGAGACGAAATCTGATTGACGCACAAGCAACCCGCTGTCGATGTGCTGCGGCAATGCGTCGCCGGCGAGTGCTGTGAAACTCAGTCCAAAGCGACTTTCAAACGCAGGCACATTCAGCCCTTTCCGCATTCGCAGAGCCAGCATAATGGCTTCGCGAGCTTTTTCTTCGTTTGACAGTTGCTCACAATCTTCTACCGCCGGGTCGCCTTGCTGCCATGACTTGAGCCAACGCAAAACGCTGCGAGTATTCGTGCGTCGGACGCCGTCAAGATAACTCGCGGCACCTGGACCGAAAGCGAAGTATTCGTCAGCCTTCCAGTAGACCATGTTGTGACGACATTCAAAACCTGGCTGAGCAAAATTCGAGACTTCATAATGCTGCATCCCGCATGCCGAAAGACTCGCAATAGCATCAAGATACATCGCTCGTTCGAGTTCATCTGGAGTGCGTTTAAGTTGCCCGTGTTGTTCGCGACGAAAAAACGGTGTGTCTTTTTCAAACGTCAGGCCATAGGTTGAAATATGTCTGACTGGCAATGACGTGGCAGTATCCAGCGACTGCTGCCACGACACCGTTGATTGTCCCGGCACGCCAAAAATCAGATCAAGGCTGACATTTGGAAACCATTTTCCACAACGCTCCACCGTCTGCATTGCCTGATCACCAGTGTGAGTTCTCTCCAGGGTCTTCAGCACCGCGTCGTCGAACGACTGCACTCCCAGACTTAACCGATTGACGCCGTTCGATCGCAGCACGTCCAGCCGTTCATCGTCGAGTCCATCTGGATTTGCTTCGACAGAAATCTCTGCGTTCGTCGTCGGACGAAAATGTTGATAAATGAGTGTAAACAAACTTTGCAAAGTCTCTGGTGTCAAATGCGTCGGCGTGCCGCCTCCGATGAAGATCGTATCGACATCAACAGCATCGCCAATTGCCAGTCGATGGGCTTGCAATTCATTTTCGAGTGCGACTAAGTATTGCGGAATCAAATGGTCACGATTGGCGACCAGCGCAAAGTCGCAGTATCCACAATGATGCAGACAAAACGGCACGTGAACATAGACGGCGCGCGCGGCGGGCGATACGGGCTGGTTATTCAAGGTGATGCCTTCCCGCAGATCCGGTCGAGACCCCGATCGACTTCATTGCCAACCAGAGAATCACACCAGAACCCAGCGTCGCCGCTGTGCGAATCAGGTCGTGCCAGTCGCGTCGCAGCATCATTGATATCAGAACGAAAGTACTCAGCACGTAAAACGTCGCTGCCCATTTCGTAAGTACGGAAGGTTCCCGCCAGTTCGTTGCACTCTTCATCCTGAAGTTCCGGGCCGGAATCAGCAATGTGGCAATCGCGATGGCAGATGACAACGATAACGTCGATCCCAAAAATCCCAGCAGGTCTTTGATGTTACTCACCAGAACCAACGCAGCAGCGAGGCCGGCTTGCAGCAACACCGCCCGATGTATGGAATTCGGTCCCGTGCGAAATGCTGCGAAGAAAACGCCATCATCCGCCATGCGTGAAATCACACGTGGACCGACCATGATCATTCCCGCAACGGAAGTCAGCGTTCCAAGTCCGATCGCCGTTCGGATCAGCATTTCAAGTGATGAACCGCCAATGGATCGTGCTGCTGTCGAT
>JBDNFT010001072.1:0-4301 GCA_041689695.1 Planctomycetaceae bacterium
ATCCATTCCGCTGTCTTCCCATTCCACTGACAACGGGCCACTGTACTTGACGGCATTCAACGCGCGAATGATCTCTTCGAATCGAACCGCGCCGCGTCCGACGCTGCGAAAGTCCCAGCCCCGACGCTGGTCACCGAATGACAAGTGGCTGCTCAAAATTCCCGTGCGGCCGTTCAATGTCACAGAGGCATCTTTCATGTGGACGTGATAGATGCGGTCCGGGAAGTAGCGAATGAATTCGACAGGATCAACGCCTTGCCAGATCAAGTGACTTGGGTCAAAGTTGAATCCAAACTCTTCGCGATGATTCAATGCCTGCAAAGTTCTTTCAGCGGAATAGATATCAAAAGCGATTTCTGTGGGATGTACTTCCAGAGCGAACTTGACACCGCAATCCTGAAACACATCCAGAATCGGATTCCAGCGTTCTGCCAGCAACTCGTAGCCCTTGTCGAACATTGATTTCGGTGTCGGGGGAAAGTCGTACAACAGATGCCAGATGCTGGAACCCGTGAAGCCGTTCACGATGCTCACGCCCAGCTTCTGAGCCGCACGAGCTGTATTCTTCATTTCTTCAATTGCACGTGCGTTGACACCAGCAGGATCGCCATCGCCCCAGACATAATCTGGAAGGATTGACTTGTGTCGTGCATCGATATTATCCAGAACTGCCTGGCCGACGAGATGATTTGAAATTGCGAACAGTTTCAAGTCGTGTTTTTCGAGCAATTCACGTTTGCGTGCGCAGTAGGCGTCGTCGGAGAGCGCTTTATCAACTGCAAAGTGGTCGCCCCAACAGGCAAGTTCAAGGCCATCGTAGCCGAATTCACGAGCTTTTTTGCACAGTGTTTCCAGCGGCAGATCAGCCCATTGGCCTGTGAACAGAGTAACGGGGCGTCCCATTGTAAGTGTCTCCGAGGGGTGAGTAGTGAGTTTGAAGGTTTCAGTGGAAGCAACACGCTACGCAAGCGCATGGAAGATGTCAAACGGACGGGCTTCGGTTGTTCAGAGTCCTCAAAAATCTTGCAGGCGATTCTGCGCTCACCCAGCACGTAGCAGCCTGAAGGCTGGACTCCAACGGCTGGACTCCGGCGAAACGGCTACATGCTCTCTACCATCGCACGCATTTGAGTGAACTGCTGTTGCAACTTGGCTCGACCGCCGCTGGCATCCAGCCGCTCACGCCACTCTGGGGTCAGGAAGTCCAACTGCGTGCATTCCAACACTGCGGCTGCTTCCTGCATATCTTTTTCAATTCCCTGAGCCGACGGTATGAATTCACCAAGAGCTTTAGCAATATCGTCCTGAGTGACTTCATTGCGATCGGCGATTAAGGCATAACGTCTTGCTGTCAGGACGACGCTTTCAATGTCCGCGCCACTGAGAGTCTTGTGACGTTCGTTCAAGGTCAGAGTGCTGGCATCCAGTTTGATGCCATTCTTCTTGCCCATGACGCCGAACATCGTACGAATTTCGTCTTCGCCGTGCGGATAGAATAACGGAATATGCACCTCCGCGCGGCCTTGGCGTTTCAGGTCGATCGGCAGTAAATCGGGGCGGCACGTAAGCAGCATCCAGATGATGCGGCCACGGTAACGCGTGTCGCCCATCTGCTGAGCGATCATCGAGAAGACTCGACCACTGGTTCCGGAATCGCCTTCCTGATTGCGATCACCGAGCGATGCGTCGGCTTCATCGATAATCACCACGACCGGGCCAAGGCTACGAAGTACGGTCAGAACTCGCTGCAGATTGCCTTCGGTTTCGCCCACATATTTTGATCGAAAATTCAGCAGCTTGACGCATGGAATTCCGATCGAACCAGCATAGCATTCCGCCAGAAATGATTTGCCGGTTCCCACAGGACCGCAGATCAGATAGCCCATCGGCGCAGCATCCTGATGACCGTTTGTGATCAGACTTGCGTCATCGCGCAGTCGCTTCACGGCCGCTTCAAGCCCAACGACCAAATCAAGTCTATGCTTCGGTTCGACAAATTCCAAAAAGCCCCCACATTGACGTTCAATGGCGTTCTTTTTCAATTCCTGAAACTGCCGCACCGTGACACCACCAGACCGTGACGCCATGGCAATCAAATGATCCAGGTTAAGCAAGCTCAATCCATTCGACGATGCCGTCAACTGCGCCGCGTTCATAGTATCTGCGGCGGCAGCATACGTTGTCATAGTTGTGCGCAAGCGTTCGTCAATGAAACTCTTCCGTGCTGCTTCATTCGGCATCGGAACTTCGATAGTCGCCACGAACGGACTGGAAGAAAGCCGCTCGTTAAGCTCCGAAATGTTTTCACTCACCAAACAGAATGCCATGTTGATGCGTCGAATCCACGGATTGCGGGCCCAGTCCAGAAATCGTACGACGCGTGAGGCGACTCGGCCAGCAATGGAAGCAGCATCGCCTGGTGGCACCAGATATTGTCCAAAGTCAAACACCACCGCCATTCGTCGTCGTTTCTTTGGATCATCCTCGACAAGCGTACGTTCGATCATCTGATCAAGCGTCAGTAAAATGTCGTCGGGGTCACGTGACCAATTGCGATACGGACCAAACAGATCCGTCAAACCCTGCATCATTTTCTGATGTCGATCTGAATCTCCGCCCGCCAATGCCTGAAGTCCCTGACTGAGGTTATGTTCCAGCACATAGTCCCATTGAGCAAACAGATGTCGGCCCAGAAAATCGGACAGATTCAGGAACTCGGTTCCCCCTTCAACGGGGACGGGGATCAGGTCATGCACATTTCCATGGATGACGAAAAAGCATGCTGTTCCCGAAAAGTATTTCTGCGCCAGATCATCTGCCCATGATGGAAACCATGCGGGTAAATCAATCATTGGTGCGACGATTGGAGGCGGATTGGACATAGTGCAACTTAATGTCTGAAGGCTGATAGGAATGGTGGCAAAGTGTTTGTTCAGGCGGCAGAAGACGTGGGACAATATGGTAAACGGACCGTGGTTTCCACCGATATTACGTCGCGCCGCAGGTCGAGTCCTAAACTCTTCACCCCTCACGACGCTTCGTACGGCACACAATTCGGTTGCGGTCGAGGCCAGCGCGACGTTTCCTGCCAAACATGCCAAATCGTCGAACCAAAACTCTATTAAACCTTATGACATCAACTAAAGTGCCGAAGGTTGACGGTTGATGGATCGATAGTGATTGTTATTCATAAAGGATTTGCGAAATGACCCATGATCATGATCACGTGAGCTGTGATACACACGCCCACTCTCATGCGCATGGCGGTAATCTTCTTGGGCACGGGCACAGTCACGGGGAAATCAACTACAACCGAGCGTTCGCGATCGGTGTCGGACTGAATCTCACGTTTGTCGTGATCGAAGTCGTGTTTGGTCTCTTCGCCAATTCATTGGCGTTGTTGGCCGACGCAGGACACAATTTCAGCGATGTGCTTGGATTACTTTTGGCATGGGGCGCGAGTGTTTTAGGCAATCGCCGTCCATCGGCACGGCGAACTTACGGTCTGCGTCGGTCCTCAATTCTTGCCGCGTTACTCAATTCCCTGATTCTGCTGATTGCAATTGTCATGATCGCATGGGAAGCCATTGGGCGACTCATTCACCCCGACGCAGTCGCGACTGGCACCGTCATGATTGTGGCGTCTATTGGCGTCGTCATCAACTCGGCCACGGCGCTGCTGTTCATGGGAGGCAAAGAACATGACCTCAACATTCGCGGCGCATATTTGCACATGGCAGCGGATGCTGCGATCTCGTTGGGCGTTGTTGTTGGCGCATTCATGATTTCAATCACGTCCTGGGTCTGGATCGATCCGCTACTCAGTCTGCTGATTGCGGTAGCGATTGGAATTGCTACATGGCGTTTGTTGCGGCAGTCACTGGATTTATCTCTGGATGCAGTGCCCGAACAAATTGACTTAACCGCAGTGCGATCATTTCTCGGCCAATTGCCGGGCGTTGCCGAAGTTCACGACCTTCATATTTGGGCGATTAGTACGACCGAAACAGCGTTGACTGTTCACCTTGTGAAACCAGAGGCGACTGTGGACGACGACTGGCTGGCCGAGATCAGCGAGGATTTACGACAGCAATTCCAAATTGGTCACGCCACGATTCAGATCGAAAATGGCGTCTCAAAAGTGCCGTGCAAACTTGCACCGGATCATGTTGTGTAAAATCTTTCGAAATACCATGAGGCGCGCCGCAGGCAATTGACGCATCTCCTTCAGAAGTTCATTCTTTTTGGAGATTGCCGATGTCTACCACGCACGATTCCGAGTTTCTGGAGCCCGATCCGAT
>JBDNFT010001073.1:0-2568 GCA_041689695.1 Planctomycetaceae bacterium
CCAACTAATCACCTTTGATCAAAGTCGCTGAGTCATGATTCCTGCCAAATACAATCTTCGTAACCTTCGCGTTCGCTGGAGGACAACACTGATGACAGTGTTGAGTACCGGGCTTGTCGTTTGGGCCTCCGTGCTGTCCTTTGGACTCACCGATGGCCTGCAATACGCGTTGAAGGTGACTGGTCATGAACTGGATCTGATCGTCGTCCGGAAAGGTGCGACGGATGAAATCAGCAGCGGTATCGAACAAAAAGTAGCACGCGAAATCGCGTCGTTGCCTGGCATCGCTAAGGATGCGCAAGGGCAACCACAGTGCTCGGTCGAATTTGTCACAATTCTCACGAAGCCTCGCCGCAACAACGGCGGCACCGTTAATCTTATTGTCCGCGGACTGGAAAATATCGGTCGTACACTGCGGCCGGATTTCAAAATAGTGCAAGGTCGCGACATTGAGCCCGGAAAGTTTGAAGCGCTGACCAGCCGTAGCATGGCGGCGCGATTTGAAAATCTGGCAATCGGCGAAAAGCTGGAAGTGAACCGCCAGTTTTTTGAAATCGTCGGCTACTACGAAGCTGCCGGCAGTGCTGCGGAATCGGAAGTCTGGACGGACCTGCGTGACCTGACCATCGCGCGAAACACACCTGCTGACGTGAGTTCCATTTGTCTGCGGGCTGAGTCGCCGGAACAGCGGGATTCGCTGATCGCGCTGCTGGCTGATGACAAACGGTTTCAACTGAATGCGATTCGGGAAACGAAATACTTCGAAGACCAGATGAACCAGGCGAATGCCATTCAATACATTGGCTACATCATCGCTGGCTTTCTGATTTTCGGTGCCATGTTTGCGGCTGCCAACACGATGTACGCCGCCGTCGCCAGTCGCGCCCGGGAAATTGGAACTCTGCGAGCCCTCGGTTTCCCGCGTGGTAGTATCCTTGTGTCATTTCTGTTTGAAGCGATCGTCCTGTGTCTGCTTGGCGGCTTCGTGGGATGTCTGGCCACACTACCATTCAACGGACTCTCCACCGGCACCATGAATCAATTCAGTGAAATCACATTCTCCTTCCGCTTCGGCCCACGTGTCCTCGCGCAAGGCGTGCTACTCGCCCTCGTCATGGGCCTTCTCGGCGGCATCCTGCCCGCCATCCGTGCCGTGCGATTGAACATCATCAGTGCGCTGCGAGAACGCTGACCGGTGTAACTCGCCCGATTGTTTTATGTTGATTGGTGTGACACGTTGGTAGGCTCGACCAAAGCGATCGAGTCCCCAGTAAATGTCGCCGGTGTTCGGATCATTGCCAGTGCCGTACAGAGTCCAGGCAATCCCCGGCTGAGGAGACGCCGCATTCACAAAGCCCGAGGTGCCCAGATACTCGTAGATGGCGAGCGTGACACCGGTATCCGTCATGGATTCAATTCGGCTGGAGGCGTCGTTGATGCCGGTGGCGGCACCGGAAGTGCCAGAGCGTTTCATTACTTTTCACGCTCAACAACTGAAATGAGGACTTCACAGTTTTCCAAGGAAGATTTGATTCTCTTCAATAATGCGTCATCGATTGGGACTTCAGTCTCAATCCACAAATGCTTTAGTTGGTTCGTATTGGCCAGAACATCGACCTGTTCTGGAGTCAATTTTTTGACGGTGAGCGAAAGGAGTTGCAGTGATTTGACTTTCTGTATTGCAAGCATCGCATCCTTGCTTAAAGTTGATGCATCAACCCGCACCTCTCGTAGTTTTGAAGTATTCATCGGGAGATACGCTAGGCCATCTGCTAGCTCATCCGAATCAAATACATCAATCCGTTCAACGCTATCAATTCGAAACAGATGCTTCAGCGCAGATTTGTCACACGCTGGAACCTCGAACGCACTAAACCATTTCAGTCCAGAGCAATGGCGCAGCATTTCAAAGTGGTCGGTCTTGAAATCTGGTGCGAGAAACCCAATATGTTCAATTGTTTCACCGCCCTCCCACTCACCTCCCAGCCTCGTTATTTCTCCACGGATGAGCCTTTGAGTGCAAGTTAATTGTCCTAAAACTGCATCTTCAAAGTGAATCGAAATCAGCATGAAACAAATAACAAAGCATTTCGTCGCATTGAACATGTGCGTCTCCTACGGTAGGGCTGGCGATGTCGATGAATCTGATTTGTTCAGTCTGATGACGGCGCCAAGCACTGTTCTCCCACACACCATCGATCCATCAGTGAACTCTGCTCCCGATTCGTCGGGTAAATTCCAACATCAATGTCGCTCTTTGCAATGGAAGCATTGAATTGCGTGTAATGATGGTCAGCAATCTTCCTTAATGCCGTCTGAGGCATAAATCCTCCTACAACCAACCACAGCAGTCCCGCAGATCTCAATGGACGGATATGTCCATTGTAGTTATTCCCAATGTGAATCTGTCCAGACGGGACTCCGGTCCTTATGACCCCGGAAAACGTTGACTCAATCCAGATGTTGGAGTTCCCAGAATTCATTATCTTGCCACGACAATTACCGCCAACAAAGACGTTGCAGATTCCTGAGGATTTAATAACACCGGTTTGTAAAATATCGCCTGCG
>JBDNFT010001074.1:0-2630 GCA_041689695.1 Planctomycetaceae bacterium
CCCCTCAAAGCACTGTATAAGCATCCATGCACAAGTTGTCGAGGATAATTCGTTTAGCGGCGAGCCGTAAGCAAAGGTGAATGGCAAATCCACTGGCGTCCTTTCGGCCCCACTGGCCCTGCAAACTGTCGATTTAATGGGTTTTCACAACCCGAAGCGTCAGTGAGGGATAAAATTACCAGCGTTTTCCGACAAGCATCCCTCGCTGACGCTTCGGGTTGGGATTAAATCGACAGCCTGCCTGTGCCAGTGAACCGCAGGTTTGGAAACTAAAACAGCAGCGGCACGAACGCGAAACGTCGTGTCCCGACTGGCTTCACGCCAGTCGAACAGAGGTTTGACAACTGCGATGAACGACAACGCACAGCCTCGTTTTCATGTTCGGTAATTCCACTTCGGTTCTTTCGTTGACAGGACGATGATGGTCAGGACGATAAGAGACACAATTTGCGATTCATCGTCCTGTCTTCAATCGTCCTGTCAACCGTTGATAACGGGACCGTTTGAATCAATGATCTGCGCCCGCTTAAGCACTCACGTTTACCTCTCGAAAGCGAGGGGCGTTGCCCATTCGGTTAAATGGTGAAACTTGTGCATGGGTGCGAATAGTGTAGAGTCGCCGGTTTGCATTTCACGGACGGTCAGTTGATCAAGCAGATCGCGAATCGTTTTCTCTGCCGCACAGCGATCACGTCTCCAGCGATCCTGCAGAGTCGCCAGTTCGATTTATATTTCCTTGCAAAATCTTTTCAGAAAACTGCAAAGGATAGATTGACAATTGGATTCTGTGAACAGTAGCGTACTTCGGTAGTAGTCGCTCGTGGCCCAGTACGTCTTGTTTCTGTGAAAGCCGCCGATGTTCGACAATTCGATGATTTCGCAATCGAAGCTCCCAAGCTCCCAAGCTCCCAAGCTTCCAAGCTCCCAAGCATAGGCTGCTGTCCATGAGCAGCACGGCACTTGCCGGTGATTCTGGGAGAACACAACGTTCCACTCTGGTCATCGCGATTCTCCTTGGTATCGCCAATTTATTGTGCTCGTCAGGATGCGGCGTTTCGAGTGCGACACCGTCGGTTGACAAAACCGACGTAGCACCTGCGAATCTTGAAATCGATGCGGGCGTGATTTTCGGCGATCGGTTGAGCTATCTCTGTCTACCCCTCAGCCAATTCGGACTGGCCAGTTCCGACGACGTTGAAACAATTCACTCGTCTAGCGAGTCCGTTAGAGCCCCACTCGTTTGTTACTCCGACAGTTCAGCTAGCACTGTCGACGGTGTCCTGTTTGAGTTCATTCCTGACGAAGCGTCACCTAACACAATTCCACAGCCCGTGCGACGGTCGGCAGCGGTAAAGTTGGCAATGGTCAGCGGGGAGACTCGAACGGTTACAGTGAATTTCCTGTCTGCGGCATTTGTCCGTAATTCATTATCAGAACTCAACCTGTCCCTGGTTCCCGACACACCAATACTAGGGGCAATTCCGCGTCTTCCGTCACTTGCTCGCTTTGCTGAAAGCGAAGTTCTCTCTGTTTCCGGGCTTCTGCATGTTCTGTTGTTGCACGGCTTGGGGGAAACGGGTCTGCCGAAACCGGCTTCCGGTGAAGAGGTACTGCGGCTCTTGACCGACGAACGTTTGGCTAAAGCCGCCTATGGTGTTTCTCCGTTGATCCGCACTCGAAATGGCTTCAGATATCGTCTGATGGGTCATTACGGTGGCGATGAGACTGAATTGGGCGAGTCGCATCGTGACCAGTGCCTGAGCGTCTTTGCAGCGTTGGGTTTGCCGCTGGACTTTCCGGTCGCTCTGGAGTCTGGGGAGTTGCGTCTGGAAGACTTGTTGTCAGAGTCCATTGCAAACTTTACGTTTGAGCAGGCGGAGATGACTTGGACCGCGATGGCGTATGCTCATTATGTTCCACCTTTAAAACAGTGGACCGATCGCTTTGGCCAAACAACTACGTTTTCCCAGTTCGCGAGGCATCTCCTAAAGAAAAATTATGAGGGGCAAAGTTGCGGGGGGGTGCATCTACTGCAGGCAGTTGTCCAGATCGTCGATGCCGATGAAAAATTTGGAATTCTCGACCGTAGTACGCGAATCGAAATGCGACGTTTTCTTGATCGTTCTGTCGAAGAGATAATCGCTCAACAGCGGGAAGACGGTAGCTGGGATCATGCGTGGCACGCTAATCTCAGCGGTGTGAAAGGCGTGCCTGTTTCAAAGACTTCACAATTTGTCGTGACCGGTCATATGCTTGAATTCTTACACGGGCTAAAGCGATCTGTTGTTCCTTCCAGCGTCTTCGTCAAGTCAACACGATGGATGCTGGATGCACTGGGAGAAGTGGAGTCCGGTGGCATTCCTGGATTGTCAATCTGTCCCCTCACACATGCGATTCGCGCTGTGGAGCTATCTGGATCCAGAAGAGAGTTGTCTCTGGAACTGGCGGAACTATTCGTCAGCTATGTTTCAAGTCCTGATACTGAAGGAGAAGTGAAATGAGAAGTTTATTCAATTGTATTGGTGGCATTGTCGCGATGGCCTTGATCGGGCTGTCTGTTCAGTGGAATCAGGCTGCGATAGGAGTCGCCGTTCCGGACAATGTTGCGTCGGAGCTTCGTGGGGGGTGCG
>JBDNFT010001075.1:0-2242 GCA_041689695.1 Planctomycetaceae bacterium
ACGGCCACTTAAAGATGCCAAGCCTTCAGGGATTTCGATTCGATCCGGCAGATCATGCGTCGCGCCGCCAATTGTCAGGTAGCTGTAGGTCAAACGAGCTCCGCAGGCTTCTTCGAACAGATCGAGAATGATTTCTCGTGCGCGAAAGGCGTACAGGAACGGACTGAATGTGCCAAGGTCAAGGCCGTAAGTACCCATGCCAACAAGGTGACTTGCGATGCGGCCGAGTTCTGCGATCATAACTCGCAAGTGCATCGCCTTTTCGGGAACTTCCATCCCGATCAGCTTTTCGACTGCCAGTGAAAAGCCGAGATTCATATTCATCCCGGCCAGATAGTCCATACGATCCGTGTATGGGATGTATTGCGGCGGCGACAGGTTCTCACCGATCTTCTCGGCCGATCGATGCAAATATCCGATGTGTGGAGTGCATTCGTGGACGATTTCGCCGTCGGTTCGCAGTAACAGACGCAATACACCGTGCGTACTTGGATGCTGCGGCCCCATGTTCACCAGCATCTCGTCCGTCTGAACGTCAAATTCCACGACGCGCGGATCTTCAATTTGCATACTCATAACCGAACTGCTCCGAGACGGGCGTTGCCGCCCTATTCAACACTCGTTCAATTGCCCAATTTGAACACCGCAACTAACGACCGCGAACGCCATGATACTCAAGCGGGAAGGCATAGTCTTTTCGCAAGGCATGACCAACCCAGTCCTCCGGGCACAAAATGCGACGCAGATTTGGATGGCCTTCAAAATGAATGCCCACCAGATCATAGGCTTCTCGTTCGTGCCAGTTTGCAATTCCCCAAAGAGAACTCACCGAAGGCACAGATGGCAATTCACCGGTGACGTCATTTTTCCAGCGAGGAATAACGATCTTAAGTTTGACTGCGTGTCGCAATGTCAGGCTACTAAGTTGATAAACCACTTCGACATGTGGTTCGTGACCAAACTTTGCGACCTTCTTTGGATCGATCTCCAGATAATCCACACCGCACAGATCGTTCAGATGTTTGAATTGCAGCCGTTCGTCATCTCGAAGAAATCTTGCGACTTCGACGATGGCAGGTGCATCCACCTGAATCCATGGGTCAATCGCCGGATGGGTTTGGTTACCGACCGCCGCCGCGCCGAATTTCTCCAGCAGAATTGCATGGATGCCCTGAATATCCATAGTTGTCGTTCCAGTATTTCTGATCAGTACCCTGAGGAGCAGTTGTCAATTAGCCGCGGACTACGGGCCCAGTCTGATCGGCAGCCTGAGTTGAAATATTTGAGACCGCTCGAATCCAGTTGAGATCGCCGCGTTTCCAGACATAGGCGAAGCCCACGAGCAAGACTCCGAAGAATACCAGAATATCGGCGAGTCCAACCCAGCCCAATTGCAATGCCGTCTGAGCATCGATCACCTGAGCAGGATTGATCACTGCAGGATCAATGCTGAGCAAACGCGCGCTGAGTTCGGTGCGAGCGGAATCGGATAGCTGCGTGTCAGCCAGTTGCATTGCACTACCATAGACCGACGCCCATGGGAAAAAGAATGCGACTTCCACGTCAAAAATGATGAACAGCAATGCAACCACGTAAAAACGCAGGTCGAACTGAATGTAGCTGGAACCGATCGCCGGTTCGCCGCATTCATAAATTGCATCTTTTTCTGGCGTTGGCAACTTGGGACGCAGCAAACGACCGACGAGTAGCGGCAGCATCAGAAATCCGATGGCAACCAGCGCGAACACCAGAAAATGTCCGACGAGATCCGTCATTAACCCAACCTCAATCTACGAATTACTTTTTACAATTTCCGTTACGTCCGAACTGAAAATTTTACCGGTTCACCGTAAGTTAGGGAGCGGTCCCAAAATCATAGTAGGTCAGCCTTTCCAGGCTGACTTGTTCTGCTTCATGTCAGGCTGGAAAGCCTGACCTACTTTCTGGTCCTAGGTCACTAGGCATCCTGTCGCAAATCATTTTCAATTGAAAATCCGCCGCTGCTCAGTTCATGATAAAACGAAACACGGGCGGTTTTTCCGCACTCCCCGGCATGCCAGAACAGAACCTCCGGCTAACCGCTCTGCCAGCAATATTGGATGCGCTCACCATCCATATCACCAGGAAAATCGACAGTTCCCAATCCGGGATTTGTCAGCGTTCCACCGATCTGCTGCAGTTCAAGTTCAAAATTATCCAGACGATCTTCGTCGCCGGACAATTCAACTTCCATCTGCTGCAC
>JBDNFT010001076.1:0-4837 GCA_041689695.1 Planctomycetaceae bacterium
AGCCGACCGACGCGGATGGCGACATCGACTTCGCTTATCGACACATGGCCTTGCCGACGGTGACTCCGTTGATGGCACCCATTACGGCGGCGTGGCAGTGGTATCTGTATGCCCGCAGTGAGCCGAACAAGTTCCTCGAAATCTGCGCCAAGCGTGAAGACGCGAAGTCCAAGATGGCCGGGACGATCACGAATCAGCGGATGGAAGACGACAAGCGGCAACAGTTCGCGGTAATTGATCGAATCGAGAAGGCATTGACCTTGGATGTCGAGGCGATAGTCAAGGAGTTGATGGAGAAGTTCCCGATGGATGTCTTGAAGGCGGTTCGCAAGTTTGATTCTGAGTGGCGAGAGTTCATTGCAATGGAGAAGACATGAATCGACTGCCTGATTCGAGGGGCCGTGGCTCAATTTTGCACGAGTCATCGCAGGCACCCGATCGCGACGGCCAGAATTTTGCCCAGACCCCCACCCCTCCGCCTGGTGCCGAGCGGTGGTTAGCCATCACACCACTGCGAAAATTTTTTGGAGTAAAAAATTTGTCATTGCTGGGCATCATCCCGGATCCTGTTTCTGTCCTGTCCTGTCCTGAGTAAAACGAACAGTGGAAACTGATCAGGAAGTCAGCTTGTCGGCCGGGGTAAATAAGTCTCGGTCTATCCGCGTTCGATTTGCCTTTGATCACGCAGCATATCTGCCATCTGGCAGCAATCGAGCCTGACCGATTCGAACGAGTGTGGCAAACAGTCGCGACAGTTTGGCTTTTTCCAGCCGCTACGCCACTCCCGGCTGCTGATACAAATACCGCTGGAACCCCGCGAAGACCTGACCGATTTCGTCGGCCTTGCCAAGATCCGCAAGGGCGTCCGGCAGTGAGTTGTAGTATTTCAGCCGAAGTAGCGGAGTCAATTTTTCGCGGTCGAGCTCTCCGACGCCCTCGGTGTTGTAGTGGGCAACCACACAGGTGGATGGAGGCACTATGCAAGTCGGAGAGCCAAATTCTTCCATGACAACGGAATGCCCGATTGCCTGGCAGATGGTCGCGTTTCTGTGGGTACCTTCGTTCCGTGCGGCGGGGAAAACTCACATAAATCCGAAGCTGAGTGGTTCGAGGGACAGTTAATGATTCGGGATCACACGATGGGGCAGCTTGTTGCTTTGTTTTGGCCTGGCAAGCGTGTTGGTGATGTTTTTTTTCTTACGACCAGCACCAGTAGCGGCACTCGTCCTGATTCTCCGGCTATTCAATTCTGGGATAGTTCCAGAATATCATTGTGACTGCGAAAACCTATCACTGCCACGGTTTCTCACTGCGGTTTGCGGCGTTGACCGATTCGCGGAAACTATGTCGATTGTTTGCTGCTATCGGTTAAGCTGATGTCTTGCAGCACATCGAATCGACAATCGCAAACATTTGAATCTTTCAATTACGTTCTGTCACGGGAACCTTATGGACACGCAATGTTACGAGCGTCCGACCAACCCCAAACCGTTAGCACCTGAAGAAAAGGCAGAGCTCCGGTCCCAGTACTTTGCCTACTACGAACAGATGGCCCAAGAAGATCTCGGCCGGTTCAACGTGAAGCTCGAGCGAACGGCTGTCGCAGATCTTCTGGATGAGATCGGCGGATTGCTGTTGGAGCGAGCACGAACAATGGCTTGTAGCCCCGGAAAGGTGCGCGACTTTCTCGACTCCAACCAGCTTCCTGAATGCATTCAAAGACGGCTTCCCGACGAATTCAGAGCGTTCTGCCTTGTCCTGAATTCATTGAAGCAATGGGTGTCCGCCGAATCTGCAGCAACTGACCGGTATCTACTCGGAGGCACGATCCGGAAGCAATGTCGCAAGATGGCGAATCATTGTCTCGTCACCGGCGCGTCGCTGGACGACTCGACAGTCGAACTGCATCACCCAGCGCGAGACGGTCGGCCTCCGATTCCACTGTCGAAGGCTGGTCACGAACAAATCGAGTCTGCATCCGAAGATAGTGACGATCCGGTCGAGGCCGTCCTGAGAAGGACCAAAAGAATGGGAAACCGGTCCTGGGTTATGCTTCGTCTGGGCTGCCTGGCACTGCTGGGAGAGGAGTTTGACGACTCAACTCCTGCTGTTTTGGCCAGTTCCAAAACCTTTGCCAGGACGGCGGCAGTGGCAACGGGACTGGAATACCGAGAGCTGATCGACTGGCTCGACGAGCATGATTTGGCTCAGTAACAACTGCTGAACGAAACTCTTCAGGATCATGAACCAGCTGCTTCACCGAGCTTTTTGAGGAGGTCCAGAGCGACAACACGCCAATCGTCGTGGCGCGGATCGTCAACGAGATTGACGAGATCGTCCGACGCGTCCGCGTTAATTGTGCTGGCAACTTTGCCATTTCCACCGCCCAGGAAACGATGGATGGCTGCAGATCCGCTTCTCGCAATGTCGCAAAACGCCAGAGACAGCATCATAGAAATGATCGCCCACCTGAAAACGGTCCATCCCTTGAAATCAAGGTAAACAATCCTCCCTTGGGCAGGATCGGCGATCATTCGCATTGACATGCTAATCGAATGCAAGTTGTTGGGCATAGGCGGCACGATCGCGGCGGGCCTGTACTGTGGTGGAAGTTACCATCTGTTCCATGAGTGGGAGCAGGACCGGCCGGAGACAGACTTGGCCGATGTGGCGACCGAGAATTGGATCGGTGACATCGAGGCGTCGGTGACTGCCGTCGTTGTGGATTGAATTTGGGATTGTACCGCATCATTTGCTTCAGGCTGTGTTCGTCACGCACTGTGTAACCCTGCAGATTCTCTCGCAGAAATCGAGATATGAGTGCCTGGAAGAAAGCGTTCATATCGAACAGAAAGCCCGGCAGTGTCGTGGTTGTTGTCTGCCCTTCAAGGACGATTCCCTGCGATTCCACCAGTAGTCGGATAATCGACATTGCCGGTGAGTAGACGGATGTCAGTCGATTCATTTTGCGAGCAGCGTGATCCAGAATCGTCCGGTCCAGCCGGATCGTTGACACCGCCTCATCCATCATTGACGCCAGACGCTGACATTCCCGTCTCAATTCCACAATGCGTGTAATTGAACCGGCCAATCGCAAGCCAGCCATCAGCACCTGATTCAGCAGCGTGTCCTCGATCCGCGGATAATGCTGGCACGGCAAGGTCGCTGTCACAAACGCGCCGTCTCTGGCAATTCTTGCGACGTCGATTCGGCCACGCGGTGAGCCCAGTCGTTCCTGTGTCACAATGTAGGCACGGAGAAGTCCACGAGAAATCAGTTCCTGAACTTCCGCATTCAACTGACTGATGAGCAGATCCTCGAAACCGAAGTCGTCCACCAGTTGGTTCAGATCAGAAATCAGATTCAGGCGGCGAAATCCGTATGCATAACGAACCAGACTCAGCAGAGGAGTTCCCCGAATCTTGGGCAAGATTGTGATACTCACATCGCCCACACGAACCCGACCAACATGAGAAAACGCTTTGATCTCCAGGCCCTCTCGCAGTTCTGTCAATTTCAGTAACCGGCTCTCGTTGAGTCGTCGGGCTACGTCCTGAGTGGACTTCGCTGAATCCAGGAAGACACGAGTCAGGTTCGAGCTTTCGCCCGGCCCTTTTGTTTCCCATTCCGACAATGTGATAGAAGTCCGCATTGTCGTCATGATTCCGAATCCTCATCATCTTCCTCATTATCTGATGCTGCCTGCGATTCTTCTGATTTGATTGCTTCAGATGAAGTCGAGATCTCCGGAAACGGAGCGAGCAGTCCCTGAATGAGCGCATCCTCTTGTCCATCTTCAAACAACTCGTGGCGAATTCTTTGCCCCGCGACATCCACGATTTGCTCCCCAAGAATTGATCCCAGTGCGGGGAAGTCTTCGTAGCAATATTCCTCAAGCAGCGGGATGATGTCGTCGCGAATGGCCCGCTTCAATGAAGCCATATCCTTCAGTGGGCTATCGCCATGAAGTAAATACGAATGACCGATCTGTAGATTCCGGGCATCTCGTCCCACATTTTCCCGGATTTTTGTGTTGAGCGCTTCGAACCAAGCGCGGAGTGCAATGCCGCCAACAGCCGAGTCTTTCAGCACAGACCCATCAGGCATCATTTCCACAAAGCCGAATCGCCTGCGGAGTGCCGCGTCAAGAAGCGAGATCGATCGGTCTGCCGTATTCATCGTGCCGATGATGAATACGTTCCCCGGCACGGAGAATACCTGCTGACTCACCGGCAAAATGATTCGTTTCCCGCGTTTATCTTTCTCCAGTGTCGTCAGCAATTCGCCAAAGATTCGAGGAATGTCGCCTCGATTGATTTCATCAACGATCAGATAGAAATTTCTTGACGGCATGGCTACCGCATCGCGGCAAAGTTTCTTGAAGACGCCATCTCGCAGCTCAAATGAAATCTGATTGTTAATGGTAAGAGGGCGGTATCCTTCCAGGAAATCTTCATAGCCGTACGCCGGGTGAAAACAGCAGATCCGAACAAGCCCGGCGGCATCATCTTCGCCAAGGATCTCTCGCCTTTCTGATTCCTCCAGTGATTCGAACACTTTGCCGAAGGCTGCCAATGCTGCAAGGTCATTGGCAGCCCGTTCCGCCCAGAAGGTCTTGCCTGTGCCAGGCGGCCCATAAAGAATGACCTGCCCTTTGCGTTCCAGCACTGACTGAATGCGCCCTGGAATTCCCGCCAGCCGCCTTGTTGTCAAAGGCATGTCTGGACGTAGTGGAATTGGAGCGGATGACTGCAATCGCTGTTCGATGGCCAGAATGTTCTCGTTGTACTTTCGCAGCTCACGCACAGTCGACTGCAGACCTTCCTTCGGCTCAGGC
>JBDNFT010001077.1:0-4936 GCA_041689695.1 Planctomycetaceae bacterium
CGGAAATTGAGTACCAATGTGAATAGGTAACTCAACGTGACCGGCCCAAAGCTGTTGCATCAAGGACTGATTTCAGTCTACACGCAACAAATCTCGTTTCGTCCCCGCAAACGTGAAGAGGGTGCTATGATTATGTCCGACTATTCTTCCGACCTTCTGGTCACTGATCGACGCACAACAGGTCGCAGGCGACTGGCGTCAAACCGCAAGCCTGCGGTTCCTGAAAAAATTGTCGCTCCACCAAAAACAAATCGCATTGCGAAAGTTAAAGTTCCACAGGAGTTGGCACCCGTTGAATCATCGACGGAAATGTCCATCGAAGCGCGTCGCGAAATCATCGACCGCCGCCGTCAGGACCGCCGCCGACAGATTGATCCGACGACTTGCGAACGCGACTATTCCGACAACGAAGTCGAATTTATGAAAGCCATGGATGACTACAAACGAAAAAGTGGGCGCCCATTTCCAACATGGAGCGAAGTTCTGGAAGTGATGATGAGCCTTGGATACCGCAAAGTCGCTGATCCATCGACGATGGAATGGCGAACATTCGGCGACCAGATGGGATCGCTGTAAGACGATTTTCCATGGAATCGCTGGCGGTACGAACTCCCGGCGAAGACAAACAGTGAACCGCACCTCAGGGGCAATGCGTTGTCGGGGGTGCGGTTTGCCGGATTCTGGTTTGCCGATGGATCAAGAAACTGCCGCGCATGTGATATTGACGAAAGCATCATAGATTCCGCTGCCACCGCCCCAGTCAGTCGGTTCTTCGGGAGTTACGCTGTTGACCGATCGTTTGTTCCCGGCAGCATCAATGAGTCCTCCGAATGGCATCCACGCGACTCCAGGACGCACGCGATCTGAGATCCGACACACAGCCGTGACCGTACCGAACTCGTTCGAGACATCAACCAGTTCGTCGTCATGCAGCCCACGCTCCCGAGCATCGTCGGCGTGAACCTCCACAAACAAAGTCCCTTCACGTTTTCGATGACGTTCTACGTGTCCGTAGCTGGAATTCAGATAATGCAGCGTCTTGCCGGAAATCAGTTGCAGACGTCCTCCGGTTGCCTGAGGAAAATCACCGCCGGATGGTAGTGGATCCATTCCCTGTTCCTGCATCGACTGTGACCAAAATTCGGCCTTACCCGAAGGAGTACGAAAGCCGCCGTCAGCAAACGGGCGCCAGTCGCGATCATAATTGAAACGGATCGATCCCGCTTCTTTCAAACGATCCAATGTGATGCCCGTAAGCCACGGATGGTTGCTGTCCAACGCCGACTGAATGAGTGATTCGTCGCTTTCAAACAGAAACGATTCTGTTCGTCCCAGAGCTGCAGCCAATCGGCGGAAGAATTCCGTGTTGGATACCGATTCGCCCACCGGTGCGATGGCCGGTTGATTGAGCGACATGTAATGATGGCCCCAGGCCGGGACCAGATCGAGACTTTCAATCTGGCTTGTCGCCGGGAAGACATAGTCGGCGTACTTCGCGGTTTCGGTGACCACCAGATCGTGTACGATCGTCAGCAGGTCGTCTCGCATTAATCCCTGAATGATGCGTTGCTGATTGGGAATCGAAACAACCGGATTCACGTTCCAGATGCACAGACTGCGTATTGGCGGCGTCAGAGTTGTCGAACACAAATCATTGCCAAGATCTCGCATGTTAAGCGTTCTTGCGCCCGGCTTCTGAAGTTGTGGCATCGTCAGAGCTTGATGATTCAGTGTTGAATACTGAACGGAACCGGTCGAACGCGATAACCCGCCACCACGATGTCGCCAGGAACCAGTCAGCACCGGCAGACAAGCCAGCGTTCGAAACATCATGGCTCCGTTCCGATGATGCTCCAGCCCGATGAGTGGTCGTAGCAGCGAAGGCTGAATCGTGGCGTACTCGCGAGCGAACGTTTCAATCACATCGACGGGAAGACCGACGCGATCGGAGACGTTTGACGGAGCGTACTGCTGAACGCGTTCGACGAGCTGCTCATATCCGACCGCATGCTGCGACACGTAGTCATGGTCAACAAGATTGTCACGAATGATGACGTGCATCATTGCCATCGCGAGCGTCGCATCGCTGCCTGGTCGTGGCTGAATATGCCAGTCGGCTTGTTCGGCGGTGCGCGTCTTAATTGGATCGACAACAACAATCTTTGCGCCGCGCGAGCGTGCTTCCAGGATCACGGGCCAGAGATGCAGATTCGTGACGATCGTGTTTGTGCCCCAGAGCACAATGTATCGACTATGGACCAGTTCTTCCGGATCGACTCCAAAGCCATTGCCCTGAGTCACCGACAGACCCGCGACAGGGACTGCGCCGCAGATGTTGGCATCAAGTCGGGTGCATCCGAGCACACTGAAGAGCCGTCTGTCGAGAGATGCGTGCTGGATCAACCCCTGATTGCCGGCCGAGCGGTACGGCATGATGGATTCCGCACCGGATTCTTCGATGATGGCGTTCCACTTTGCGGCAATGTCCGCAAGAGCTTCGTCCCATGAAACGCGAACGAATTGTCCGTCTCCTTTGGGACCAACTCGCTTCAGCGGATGCTGCAGTCGATCGGGATGGTAGACGCGTTCGAGATAATGATTGACTTTGGCACACAGGGTGCCTCGAGTAAACGGATGCTCGGGGTCGCCGTAAAGCTTTTCCGCTCGGCCGTCACGCACTTCAACCATCCAGGAACATGTGTCTGGACAATCATGCCCACACGCTCCGCGAACGATGGTGAGTCCGTTGTCCGTTGCTGTCATGCCAGTGATTCCGAGAGGGGGCAGCTTGCTATTCATGTCGTCGCATTGAAAGACTCAGCGTGATCCGGCAGGTTGCAACTGAATCGCGTTTCGGATGAATTCAGGACGGTCGGTTGTGATGGAGATTGCTCCAAGGTCCGCAAATTTTCGGGCTGCTTCCACATCGTTGACCGTCCAGACATGGAACTGAAAACCAGCATCGCGGATCGAATCCAAAAACGCCTGATCGATCACTTCCAGATTTCCATTCGTTCCCAGTCCGGTCGCGCCAGCATGTTTCAGCGTTGTCAGTACAGTGTCCCGAGTTGGTTTCCATTCGCTTTCTTTTGTTTCCTGCTTGTAGCCAGTGAGCCAGTTTGCGTTGTACTGCGGCATTAGCTTGCGAGCCTGCGTGATGACGGTCTTATCGAAGCAGATGATCACAATCTGTTCGGATTTCAGCCCTGAAGATTCAAGTTGTGGCTGCAAAAGCGGAAGAATTTCCAGACCGCATTTAAATCTGTTTGCCTTCGGGCACCGTCGCCAGCACTTCTTTTAGTGTTGGAATGCGTTCGGCGGTGTATTGTGGATGCTTCCAGCTTCCAACGTCAAGTTTCTGAAGTTCCTTAAGCGTAGAATTGGCGATAGATAATTCAGGCTGTTGCGGAGCGACGCGTTTTGTTGTCTTGTCGTGAATACAGGCGATCTGTTGATCTTTCGTAACGTAAAAATCCCCTTCAATCGCATCCGCATCCTGATCCCACGCCAGTCGAAACGCCGCTAATGTGTTTTCCGGTGCGTCGTACGACGCTCCTCGATGAGCGACAATAAGTTGAGCGTCTGCTGTCGCTGCACAAGTGAATACAAGGAACGAAACGAGCGTTAGAATGACGTTGCGCACTGAAGGCTCCATTGATTCGAAATTCCGGGGGATGAATTGGTGGGAAAGAAAAGGGAATAGTCATAACCCGACGCGTCAGCGAGGGATTCGTGGGCACGCAGTCGAACTGCCGAGACGGAATCCCTCACATCGAATAACTCTTCGACGAGTTGTATTCACTGAATCCCCCAGACCAGTAGCGTCCACATTGATTTCCAGTGTATCAGGACAATGTTTTTAACAAAGAAATCGGACGCACAACGATCGAAAGAAGCTATTACTTGAGTAAAGGCGGGAATTCGACCTACTACCATTCCCGTTCCATTAGCTCAAGATACGGTGAAGTGACGACAGAGATCAACACGGAATATCACCAGATCAAAGATGTATGGTTAAGCTCAAAACAAAGCCCGATCTCAAGACCGATACACCAAAAACCGAGCCTGCATCTTGAGGTAACCGTTCACGGGATCAAATTGCTCTTGGGTCAGTTAATGGAATTTTGTTAGCCTCCGGACATGACGGGAGAGACAAGATCATTGAGGATCTTCAAAAGCTTGTGGCAGAGCTGACGGCTCGAGTTGCAGAGTTGGAACTGGCGCTGGCGAAGGCAACCAAAGACTCATCGACATCATCGAAACCGCCGTCAAGTGATATCACCAAGCCGAAGACGTCGAAAAAGCCAGGGCGACGCGGTAAGCCCAAGCGTGGTGGTCAGCCGGGGCAGCAGCAATTGCGAACAAACCTGCCACCGGAACGCGTCGCTGAAAATTTCGACCATGAAATTCCCGACGAAGACGTCCAGCGGCTCGAACTGACACCCACCGACGAATTCGAGACCTGCCAATTCATCGAACTCCCCGAGTCGCCGGTCTTCGTTACCGAACATGGGCTGCGAGTTTATCTCACAGCCGACGGTGAGAGATATGTGGCTGACATTGGCGACATCCTCTACAGACCCATCTTCGGGCCGCGACTGCTGGCAATGATTGGGTGGATGAAGTCCGCAGCTCATTGCAGCTATTCCACCATTGAAACGTACATGGCAGACGTGTTGCAGGTGCCGGTTTCGCGAGGCTATCTGAACTTCGATTACTTCTCAGCCAACAGCTCGTTTGCGTGGAATTATTGGATTAAAGCCCAGTACTGCTGGGCTCATTTGATCACACGAGAATTGTTGCGCAAGGTTTTGCGTGGCACAAACAACTGAGGTACAGGACTACCACGAATCAATGAATTCCTTGTATGGCAAGACTATTAAAACACAAATCGCATTTGAAACAGGAGAGCGCAGAGAGCGCAGAGGAGTCACGA
>JBDNFT010001078.1:0-2844 GCA_041689695.1 Planctomycetaceae bacterium
CATCGCACTCGATTGGCTACACGACGGCGGAACACTACAAAGATCGGGGTCGGTTGATTGATTTCCGCTGCAGCAAGTCTCTGCCGCATTGTGATAAGACTCTCCGAGCCGTACAGCCTCAATAAATCCTACACACGGCAATTCGGGCGGTCGTCCTGCAAGTCCCATCAGCCGCTTGGCTGACGTGCCTGCATCACTTTCTGCAGGAATGCGACACCATCGACCTCAGTTTCGAATTGTCCGTCAAGCTGGGCTTCAAAGCAGATTTTCAAGACTTCACGAAACCAGGTATCAGGAGCGTATCCAAGCTGGATAATGTGTCGGCCCAGCAAAACGGGTTCCGGTCCGGCTTGTTCTATCTTCAGGTCACATGACAACTCGAAAATCCGGCTGGCATTTTTCGGAAGACGCTTTGGCAGCGGGGGTCTGCCGCCCAGGTCTGCCTCGACGAGCTGCATCAGTTGACGGATATTTGCTTTTTTCAGACGGATTGCCAGCCGTCGCACCAACCTGAAAGAGGCGCTGTCGCTGGCATGGACCAGATGTTCCTGAACCAGGGGTTCGACGATTTCGATAATCGATTCAAGACATCCAATCCTTTCCAGAAAAGATCGAGTGAGCGGCACACCGGTTTCGCAGTGTCCGTGAGCTCGCCAGCGACCGTCCACGAATTCGGTCGTGTTGGCTTTTCCCAAATCATGACATAACGCCGCGAATAGCAGAATGGCGCGTTCTTCATCGTGCAGACCGTCGCGGTCGGCAATGGCAGCCGCCACATCACAAACGTGAAGCGTATGAACCCAGACATCGCCTTCAGGATGCCATTCGGGATCCTGCGGAATGCCGGGCAGTGCTGCCAATTCCGGATAGAGTTCCAGCCAGCCAGATTCCTGCAGCACTTTCATGCCTTTGGAGGGAACCTTGCTGCGCGTCGCCCATTTGTGCCATTCTCCCCAGACACGTTCGCGTGCGAGGGTGACGTATTCATCTCGCAGTGAACGTGCGAGTAAAGCCGTTTCGGCGTCCATCGTCAGATCAAACCGAGCTGCGAACTGCATGCCTCTGAGAACACGTAATGGGTCTTCTGCAAAGTGAGCCGTTGTCGCCCGCAGAATTTGTCGATTCAGGTCCGTCAGACCACCATGTGGATCGTGCAACTCGTCGGTCAGCGGACAGCGATAAACGGCATTCAGAGTAAAATCACGCCGCGCCGCAGCGTCCGCCACGGTCATAGAATGGTCAACTTCAACCACGAATCCGCGATGTCCGCGACCGGTTTTGCTTTCACGGCGAGGCAGAGTGAAATCAAATTCGGTGCCATCTTCGGTGCGAAGCTTGATAACGCCGAAAGAAACGCCGACCTGATTGACTCGGCCAAAGGGTTCAAGCACGCCACTCAGGACGGCTGCAGTCAGCCCAAAGACTTCAATGTCCACGTCTTTGGGAGTTAAACCCAGGATGCGATCGCGCACGCAACCGCCGACCTCATACGGTTGCCCGCCAGCCTCTATGATTTGCTTTAGAATGTCATGAAGCATGGGAGGCATGTCAGCTCGTACTCTCGTTATGACGACGGATAAGGAACGGACACGTATTAACCACACGATGTTCACTGGGCAACTCAACTTGCGATCGTTGAGGGTCTCTGGCAGAGTCCCTTGGTCAGAACCATTTGTCCCAGTTGCCAGTGTCTAGCGCGAACTTTCCGATCAAGTACGCCAGTGTCTTCTCAATCACGGTTCATGCCCCAATCCCTCGCGAAATCTGAAAAGATTTCCGAAAACGGATGAATTTAATCCCTATCAGCACAGTGGAGAATTCGACGGCTATTGTCCGAGTGAACTCTGGCATTTCTGAACAAGCCGTGGATTTGGAATTCCTTGAAAATTTGTGCCGTCCCGTGAGGGATAATGAAGCCGTTTCGTGATTTGGAATGAGTGGTATCGTTAAGGCACTTGTCCATGGAGCCTCAAACGCAAACGGTGGTCGTTTTCCAACAGTTCTGCCTTGGTCGATCGCTGCACGACGGCCTGCCGGGGAAATCTTCTATCGCCTTACGAGAATTGTTATTTGCCTGAAACTCACTTACGATCAAAGACTTTCAAGTCCGCGCGTTCCTAATTTGCCACTTCACTTTCTTCGCAACACTCGTCAGCGAGTCTTCCCATGACATCCGCAAAGTCGTCGTCCGGCATTAACGAGCAAAGGCAGTTTCACAGCGTTCGAACACAGGATCGCAAAAACCTGGACGCACTCCTTTACCGCATCCGCGAAGCCCTGTACGTCATGCCGCAGCGTACGCCGTGTCTGCAGTGTGGAACCGTGACTACGAATCTGGTGCGAGGGCTTCTGCAACATGAAGACTTCCAGTGCACGATCCCGCTTTCTGTCTGTTTTGCCTGTTCAAAGAAGCCTCCTTTTGTTCTGACCGCAACAGACGAACGAATGTGGTGGACTGCGCTACTCGCTGGAGTTGGTGTCGCGTTTGGAATCGGGCAACAGTGGTTGCTCAGTGGCATCGCCATGGCAGCTGCTGGCGTATTACATCAAGTGATGCGGCCACCCATTCGAATCACAAGAAGCGAAAGAAACGGCAGGATTTCTGAATTGCTTAGCAAAGCTCCTGAAGTTCAGTCACTGCTCGCATTTTTTCCGGATTGTGAAACAACAGCATCACATGAAAATGCTGCACTTTCTCGTGAACTTGCAGTCCCATTGGGAATTCTTGATGAGAGCTTAAGATTTCACGAACAGATCACGATCCTCTGCGACGCTGATGAACTCAGTCGGTCCGGCGTGAATCTTTCCATTCTGAAGCTGATGGTCGACTGTGTGAACGACTCC
>JBDNFT010001079.1:0-2263 GCA_041689695.1 Planctomycetaceae bacterium
AACCTGGTCGTGACCGCACGCGGAGTCCGTAAGAACTCCATTCACAATTTCGACAAGTTGTGAGATCGACAGTGGATAAGTCATGCGGAGATTGCACTCCGTTGAGAATTGGATTCGGCATATGAACCAGTGAGCAGCTCAAGCAGAAGCCGCCGTGTCACGCGGCAATCATCGAAACTGATACTGCGGTTGCCAATCTGCTGATCCTTTTCATGTCCACGACCCGCAATGACCACAACATCACCCGGTTGAGCCAATTGGATGGCTTGGCGAATTCCTTGTTGACGGTCAACACAGGTGATAAATTGATGTGCTGCATCAAATCCCATGACGATATCGTCGATGATTTTTTTTGGTGATTCTGAGCGTGGGTTGTCGGAGGTTACGACAACAAAATCTGCATGGCGTGCAGCGACTGCCATCAGAGGCCGTTTGCTGCGATCCCGCTCGCCTCCCGCGCCAAACGCCAGAATGACGCGACCAGTAGTTAAACCTCTGGCCGTGGCTACGCACTTGGTGATGCCGTCTGGAGTGTGTGCGTAGTCGATGAATACGGAAAATGCTTGCCCTGCGTCAATGCGTTCCATTCGTCCGGGGACACGAGTGACACGTTCCAGGCCGTCGCGAATGTGATTCGCAGCAACGCCTTGTTGTTCGGCGAGAGCAGCGGCGGTCAGCAAGTTCAAGGCGTTGTGCTGACCAGGCAAAGTGGTTTCGATTTCGATCGCTGAATTCTGAAGCTGTAGCCGCAGTATCTGGCTGGAGTTCGATGTGTGAAGCGATTCCAATCTCAGATCGGCCGACGGATCGATGCCAAACGTCAGCGTCTTTCGATCGGCAGGCAGGTGCTTGAGGATCGTCTGACAGCCGGCATCGTCGATTCCGAGAAGCAGTGGTTTGTCATCTTGAAGCAGAGTCGCGATGCGAAGTTTTGCGGCGAGGTAGTTGTCTGCATTCCCATGATAGTCGAAATGGTCCTGGGAAACGTTTGTGATGGCGGCAGCGTTCAGCTTGATTCCCGCGCATCGATGCTGGTGCAGGGCGTGGCTGCTGATTTCCATCACACACTCTGTGACTTGATTGCGATGCATGCGTGCCATGTAGCGTGCCAGTTGTTCGCAATCCGGCGTTGTTAAAGTTGATGCTTCGCTTATTCGGCCATCGAAGTATTCGAGAGTTCCCAGCATTCCGGTGATACGACCAGCCGTTTCCAGGATAGAACGTAACAACCATGTGGTGGTTGTCTTACCATTTGTTCCAGTCACACCGATGGTATTGAGCTTCTGTTGCGGCGAGCCAAAACATTCCATGCAGATTCTGGCATAGGCCGTTCTGGTGTCTGCGACAATGCACTGAGGCACGCCGATTCGCGACAATGGTCGTTCAACAATGACTCCTGCGGCACCATAGGCAATGGCGGAGTCGATATGTTGGTGTCCGTCGACTTTTGATCCACGCAGAGCAACAAAGATGTCGCCCGGCTGAACCTGGCGACTGTCGCTGCAAAAGCGTGACGCGACAATATCACCGGTGCCGACAAAACTGACGGCACCCAGCGAAGTTCGCAAACTGATGGATCTGACTTCCATGTCAGCCACGTTCGGACCATCCAAATTAAGGGAAGGAATCACAGGATGCGGTCATTGTCGCCGCCTTCGAAAAACCGGTCAATTGCAGTTTGAATTGGCAAGAACGGGGGCTGTGGGTGGCAATTGCGTGGGATTTCGATCATAAAGAGATCGTGAATTCTGGGTCTCAGGGCCTTGCACGCTTGGCGAACGCTGTTGCGTTTGCATATCCTGCGTGGCTCGCGACTCGAATTGTGAAGTCGCTTGACGTATGAATCACCCTGGATACGCACCGTTTCTGCAGTGCATATTTTGAAATAATTTTGTGTAACACTGTCCTTGGAGTTCGAAGTCAGACGGACTTCTGAGGATTTCTGATTGGCCACTGCTGTGACAATGTTTCAGCATGGCCGGCTCTGACGGGACCAGATGAGATGACAACGGATCCACAGCAACCTGAAACCTCTTCAATTTCCCCTTCAACGGATGCGGCCCCCGCAACACGATCCGAAAATGAGGGGCCAGTCAGTGAGGTACAGGCAACGAATTCTCCGCCCGAAGCTGTTGCTGAACCTGAGGCTGTTGCTGACGCGATAACGCCGGTTGCTGAAACAGTGACGCCGGTTGCTGAAGCAGTGACGCCAGTGAGTGAAGCAGCGACGCCAGTGAGTGAAACAGTGACGCCAGCGAGTGAA
>JBDNFT010001080.1:0-2943 GCA_041689695.1 Planctomycetaceae bacterium
ACACTTCGTACTGAATGTTGCGTGCTCGAAACATCGGGGCAGATTTTGTTTTCGCGTTGCTTGTTTCGGCCTTGTGCCTGATGCGAGCCTGAACTCGTTTTTGCTTCGCATCGTTTTTCTTCCGAGCATTTTCAATCCGACACTTCCTCGCCTTCGTCTGCCGCCTTACACTCTGTGAACGATTCACTCGAAATCCCTCCGTGATGATTGCTGTTGATGCTTTTGACATTCATCAATACGCCATCCACACAAGGGATTCCGGGTGTTTCTTCCTCTTTGGTCCGATAGGAGGTTACTTGGTTAAGGCCTGGAAAGCCCTCAATCAACTCGCAGCAAGGTCCGCACAAAAAATCATCTGGAACGCTGCAGCCGCGAGCTTCGGTACGTGGAATAAAGCTCGCTACAAATTGCGACGTCGTCGAACCATCATACGCCACATCCTCATGCAGTTCGCCAACTGAATGAAACCAAAGCAAAATCAACGCCAGAAGCCTCCCTGAGCGTCAAGCCCGATTGAGTTCAGCGAGATGGGTCTTAATTTGCGCGAAATAACCGGCATCCGTTATGGAATCAAAAAGATGAATCCAACGATCGCCGCAGCTTCGATAGCCGTTGCTTTTGCCGTTGGTGGTGGAACATACGCATCCATTCCAAAACGGCAGCAGGTCGGGCAGTCCGGCAGTGCTCGAACACATTCATGCGGTGAGTTGGATGACATCAGGTACGGCAATAAGGGGATGCGCATCCCCATGTGTGCGATAGAACTGAATTCAGTGAGACATCCGTATGTGGCCCCACAGCGTTCCAGATTTGGATCTTCAAAGTATAAGGGCTGGTATTTGATCGGGTACGTAAAGTTCGGCGGACGAGCAATCGTCCAGGGGTTTGCGATGTAGTGGTTTACGATGATGCGTGCGTTCTGGTGCTCACCCATTCCCAATGGCGTCTTTAGCGATTCCCCGTGCGCGGTAACCGGCACCCGCGCCGCGCCAAGTCGAATGCCCGACATGGGACGATTGATGATGTCCTGAAGCGATTGACTTACGTCTGGTTCGGCATATGGGTGCTCAGCCACGTCTGTGTCTTGCGGCATGACTGCAATATCTTCAGACAACTCCTGCGTGTGACTTGCAAAGTGAACTTCCGAAGTTTGTTCGCCGTTCTGGCAGAACATCACAAATGGCAAATCTGCATCCGGCGAAAACGTGTATTGAGTTGTCAGCATCGCGTAATCCAGAGATTTGAACACTTCCCTCTCGGTCATTGTCTCATCATCTGCGATTGCTCTTTTGGCGTCTCTCGTATTTCCAAAGTCCGAAAATTTCTCGTCATGTTGATGCCTCGGGGAATCAGCCTGAGCATTTGATATGACTCCCATGTCAGGGGCTTGACTCACTCGGTAACTTGGTACAAGTGCATTCGTTTCAATCGAAAAATAAGGAAGCTTCTGATCAGCCACTCGTCTGTTTGATGAGACATCCTGCGTGAATGCGTATTCAGGCTCATTGGTACCCGTCGTTTCGTCCGTCAGCGCAGTCGGACTGGAAATCTGAATCATGCAGATTGCTGCAGCAAGTTGCGAAACAACTGACCAAAATCCCGCAACCATGGAAAACCTCACATTGAAGAGCCGGGCGAACGAAGTCCTATGACAAAGAATATCGGGTCCTTCCAAATGGTTTCCTGAGACTGTCAGTAACGACGCGGGAAACCGTCACATCAGTAAAAAACGGGAATGCCGGATTCATCTGAGTTACGGCTAGAAACAGCACAGCCCCGATTTTCTGTTTTTTTTCGCCAACTGGATAAATTCCTCTGGGTCACAGAATCGAGTCCCGGCCTGGTGGTAAAGACGGAACTATACAAAGGGGTGGGATGTAAATAGTCGGCCCATAATGTAGATTTTTGGACTAAGCCTGAGCAAACCCCTGTTTATCCCTAAAGAAGTGCGATGTGATTGTTGCTACTTCTGGGTAGGTAATGTGATGATATCCACTTGATGGAGAGGCAGTAGCAGGCCGGCATTTTTCTCGAAATGACTCAGATCGAAACAACACAGGCGGCGGAATGAAGAAAACGATCGAAACACTTCGGAGGAAACTGTCGCAGTGGCTGGCTCAACAACGCAAGCTTCGGCGTCGTAAACTGCATGTTGTGCGACTGGAAGATCGGCGGTTGCCAGATGCCAGCTTTGGGGCCACACTCGGAGCGCTGACACTGGACGGCTTTGACGGCGGCGATTCGCTCAACGTCGAATTTGATTCGCTTGAGGGGCAGTTTCAGTTTGCCCTGACTAACGGACATTGGGACCGGTCCCATTCCGGCGACCCTGGGTTTCAACTCTCGCCCGACGGAAAGTTGCTGACATTCAACGCCACAACTCTGCAGGAACTGAAAATTGACGCCACTTCTTCGGCGTCCGGTGGTCTGACACCATTGTCCGTGACCGATTCGATTGGCGGCATCGCCGTGGGTCAACTGGCGATTCTTGGCGCAGGCTCAGTCGTTCTGGATTCCACAGCCAATGACTTCGATCATCTGGCGATTTTCGCAGAGAGTCTGGATCTTTTCGACCGCGACGATGTTTCGATCCATTCGCTGGATATTCATCACGATTTCATACTGACGGCGGCTGACGCGATCACTGACACCGCGGGGGCGACAATCTCTGTCGGCGGCCACGCGCAAATTGTGGGGAGCACAATCGTTCTGGGCGACAATGTTTCCGATTCGATTCAATTCGGCTCGTTAAGCTTTCATGCCACCGGATCAGTGTCGATCTCTGAGGCTGACGATACGGTGCTCAGCGGTCGCAGCACGGCCGACAGTTTGACGCTAACTTCCGCAGGAATCATCAGCGACGACGGCACCGCTGTTCTGCACGTGAACGATCTGGCGAGCTTCGATGCCGAATCGATCGAACTCGATGACACGTACCACTTC
>JBDNFT010001081.1:0-3786 GCA_041689695.1 Planctomycetaceae bacterium
TCGATTGTAAACTCAAATTCCCGCGATGGTTCGCCTTCAACAATCAGCAGACTGTCGAACATGCGCGGACCGGATCGACGATGATAGGGACGACCATGAGTCGCAATGACGACTCGATGATCCGGATCGCTGACCTCGACATAGTCTGGCGATTCAAATCGTTCCGAGCGGAAACCTGCGGCCTGCCCCATGACGCTGCGAGTCACAGACGCAGCTTCATTGTCCCATGCAAAGCGGCAACCATAATACGTCAGCCAAGGATTGCCTTTGACTTTCAGAGCTATCTTATCAAACGTAAGCTTCACGTGAATTCGCGGGCGGGCGCGATCGATGGACGTTACCTGCCGCACAACGGCAAGCATTGCACCATCAACAGGTGATCGCAGCTCACTTGTTGTTTCTGTCGAAGCGAATACCGTCCCGGCATGTAGAATTTTGTGTTCAATCAAGTGCGAAGTTGCATAAGACGTCTTGCGAACTTCGGCGATTCCATCGTCCGGTAGCGTTTGTTCTCGTTCGTAGCGAAAACAAATCTGCTGACTTAATCGATTGCCGCGCTGCTGATGGTACATCACGGAAGAGATGCCCCCGGTGCGATCGCTGAGAGTCACTTCGAAATGACGGTTTCGCAGAATCAGAGCTTCGGCCAAAGGCGGTTCGCGAGGAATCTGTGCGAGAATCGCCTGTGCTGGCTGATTGGCTGTAACTTCCGTGAGCCAAACGAAACCGCCGGGCGGAAGTTTGACCAGCATTTGTTCTTTGTTGCCAGTGCGTTCCGCCAATTCGATCGACTTTGAAGCGGCCGGACGTTTCCACGAAGCAGGCCAGGTGAGATCGACAACACGTCCGACTGGAACCGTATTGGTAATGAAGAGTCCTCGAACATCAGCAGTTTGCTGAGGTATTCGAGATCGCAAAGCCGCCATCAGCCGATCTGAACATGTAGCAAGTTGAAAATTGATCGCTTCCGCCGCAGATTCCAACGCCGATTCTTTTGATGACAGCGTCGTTGCGATGTCCACTTGTTGAACTTCAAGCTCAGCGATTTCAACTTCAATCCTCATAAGTTCATCGTTGATGGCGCAGATGTCCTCATCGGCTTTCACCATTCGAGACATAACGAACAACGCGCGGAGTGATTCGAGACGCTGCTGAAATATCCGCAGTCGAGCAGGGCCGGATACAGGAGCTTCAGTTTTCAGCACCGACGACTGAATAAGATAAGGTGCGAGATATTCTGAATGCTGATAACGTTCCGTCATGCGACTGCCACTGCAGACATGCACGAGGGCATCCATCGTCGTAAATTCGCCAAGTACGGGAGCGTAACTGGCCGCGACTTGCAGATCATGCAACCATGGAGTTTTCAATTCCGGCAGGCGAGCGAGAAACAAGGCAGCCGTATTGTCGTCCTGCATGCTTTCGTTGTATCGATCGGCGAATCTCAAGAATCCGGCAGCACTGTCGATGGCCAGTGGGATTCGCGATGCTGCGGGAATCTGCGAACCGTCCGGCGATTGCCATTCGAACTGGCTGCGTTCTTTATCCGGATACAGGCCATCGTCCAGAGCAATGTGCAATGCCGATTCAAAACCAAAGTATGTCAGCAGCGCTGGCAATGACGCTGTCATCCCGTATCGTCGGCGAGCCCAATGTCGCGGCGGTGAGCCGAATATCTGGCTGTATGTCCGCCGACAGCGTTCAATATCCGCTGCTGTCGCAGCCATCGATCCCAGTGATGGCCGAGTTTCCGCATCGTGGCCGGTAAGCACTGTCAACGTGCCATCGTCAACGGCTTGCTTCAGTTGCGTTCGGAGAGCGGCGTCTTTCTCCACCCACTTTGCAAGTTCGCGCCCTGTCGCAAAGAGATTCAATCGATTCGCAGTCGTGGCTGATGAAACGAGCTGCGAAATTCCCGAACTTGCCTCTTCATCACCCGGAAGACAAATGTCCAGGAGATAACAGTTCATGGGATAGAACTTCTCCCGCGTGTCACGCAGATGTTCAAAGCACTTCATCATGTGTGACTTGACGGTGACTTCATCTCCCAGCAGCGACGCATCTGCTGCAAGCCGAACTTCGCGGCTGAGAAGTATGTTATCCGCATCCACGAAATGATGACGCCGACGGCTGAGCAATTGCACCTGCATCATGACAACGCCGAGCGCAAGAAAGTGATCAACAAGAACCGGGTCGATTACTGCAGATTCATCAGGTTGAGATAAATCTGCTGGTGTGGTGTTTTCGCCACCGGAATTCAGATCAGCATTCGCAGCACAATCTGCATCAGCGGTTGCTTGTTCTTTCTTCTCCTCAGCCAGCGCTTCATCAATCGCGGCCAGCCACTCTTCACGTTTTGAGCAACCTGCCAGAACGATATGCCCCTGTTCACGAAAAACCGAACGCCATTCGTGAGGCATCCACGATTCAGACGACGCCGGAACAAAAACGATACGCCGTCCGGCATATCCTGTGAGCGATTCTGCCTGACGAAAAATCGGTATACTGTTCGAATGCTGCAACAAACGCGGATGCCATGCGCACGCGATCGCGTTGAGCAAACTTGCAGCGTCCTCTTCCGGCAAATCCGTAGGCAGGTCTTCGATGGAATAACCCGGAATCAGCACGCTGATTTCAGAGAACTCTTGTGGGGCAGGCATTGGAACAAAGGTTCGTCGAGAAGAGAGTATTTCTGAGCTTGGATGGCGTCAATACCCCGCGAATCTTAGACCGACCGGCAGGCATTGAAAAGCAACACAACCAACCTCTCTTTTCACGGCTGCGTTCGCCGATTTCAGTAGGTCCTCCTTGCCGAGGAGGCTTTTGTAAATTGCCGCAAGAAAAACCACAACAACGCACGTCCGCTTAACGGCGAGGCGTTGTCCTGTGGTGAACGTGGATCTGGTCGCAGGTTGCAGCTAGCTGCAATGGTCTTTCCGGCAGAAGGGAATTCAGTAGGTCCTCCTTGCCGAGGAGGACTTTCGCCACAAGGCGAACCCAAGGGCGGATGTCCGCTCAACGGCGAGGCGTTGCCCTTTAATCAACGTGGATTTGGTCGCAGGCTGCAGATGACTCAGTAGCAGCTGATTCAATAGTACGACCCACCTATTTTGCCTGATCCCTCAAACAGAAAGACACTTCTTTCGAAACCTTCTCCGCAGTTCTGGCTCAGGCAGTTGCGACTTGAGCCCGGAGTTCTCGACGCTTCGAACGGAAGGCGCGGACGGAGAGCAGAGATCCCGCCTCATTGCGGAAGCGTTTGCGGAAATTCTTCACCAGATCGAACCACGTTTCTTCGCTGCAATCCAGACGATCCAGAATCGGAGCACAGGCCGCTGGAATCGCGCCACGCTTGTCCGTGCGAAACTGACGACCAGTCCAGTCGAGCAATTTCAGGTAGTCGTCCAGCGACATCGGCAGACAGCCTTTGTTGCCCGCTCGACGATCGGTCTCCTTCTCACGCACTTTCTTACGCTTCGCTTCCAGCGGTATCGGAGCCAACCAGCCGGCTTTCTCACCGTGTTCAATGCGATGATCCTGAGCATCCGAGGTCGAAACTTCAGCCGCAGACGCTCGATCTTCAATGCGTTCTTTGACGCTTGTGAAGTCACTGGTCTCCGGAGTTGCCACAAGTCCCGCCCGAATCGGATTCAAATCCACATACGCCATGCACGCCACAATCGCCGTTTCATCCAGAAGCGGCTGAACGCGGAAACGAGTCTCCCAAAAATGGCCGGTGACATCATCCTCACGATTCCCGCGTTTTGCGATCGGTTCGCTCAAACA
>JBDNFT010001082.1:0-3364 GCA_041689695.1 Planctomycetaceae bacterium
CCAATGTCATCGTTCTTTGAGGCCAATCGGACACGCCAAATTCGCCTTACGAATTGCTGGTGCGACCGGCACAATGCGCTTCGGACACGGGTTCTCAAAAGGCAACTGACCACCACGCCACTTACCTTTGGCTTCGTGTTTCAGGTCTGCGTATTTCTTTGCGAGTTCCAATACTGCGTCATCGCTTTCATCAATGTGCAGTGAAAACCAATCGCCTTCAACTCCGCGCTTCGCGACTCGAATGCCGGCAGCCAGCCGACCGCGATGATCTCCGCCAGCACAGTCAGCCGCGATCAATGCAGCCATCAGCCGATCAGTGAGACTACCTTCTGTGTCTTCATACGCCGCAGCCATATCAACGATCACGCTGCGTCCCGTGAGAGTGTTTCCCTGACAACTGTAAAAACGTCCCGTCATCGCACCCCAGTAACGGCTGGCGACTCCGGCATTCGTAGGATTGTGAACGGCCGTTCGTCCCTGCATATCTATGATGGCAAGTTGGCGGACTTCGGCGTCCTTGTCGTCCTGCAGTAGTTCTTTAATGACAGCGTCTGGACTCTTCCCTTGCTGCAACATATCCAAAGCAGGCTCGCCCCAAGTCGGCACATGATAATGCTGAGTACAAAAAGCACCGACGTCGGCTCGAACATACGGAACCACGCGACCTACCGCCGGATACTTGCTCGCCACCGCCGCACCGCAGACACCGCTCTCGGGATCAACCGCGACGATGGAAAACGTCGCCGTGATATCGTCCGCCGAGGTCTTTCCCATGGCAATTCCTCGAAACATCAAGCCGCCCATGGCCAGCAGGCCAGCTTTCAGAACGCTTCGGCGACCTGCATCAACACAGTTATCACGACTGGCACCGATGGAAATTAACATATAAGGTACATCCTGTTTTCAGAGTTATCAGATTGATGAATCATTCTGCGCATGACCAAACCCGTGTGACGGAATTTACGTCACGACAAGAATTGATGCTACCGGGTTAAAGCAGCGGTAAGGTCGCACTTTGGCACACGGACAACTAAGATTCACCGACCGCTGAACGAAATGAAGTGAACGGTTCAGGCAATCAACGACTCATCTCCATTGGAGTTTTTCACGTGAGAACACTGCCAAGCAATTTGACATATTTTGCAATCGTCCTGACTCTAACGACGCTTCGCACAACAGCTGCGATGGATGAAATCGCTGAACCTGCTGCCGCGAATCCTGCGGCAACGCTTCGCGCTGGAACAGCCAAAGCAGACATCACGGACTACGAAGCCGGTCCGGTGAATGATCCTTCATACGTCAAAGCGTTGGCGATTTCTGATGGCAGCAAAACGGCCGTCATCATCACGGTGGATGCCGTGGCGATTGGCGGGATCGGACGCATCGGGAATACTTATCTCCCCACTGTTCGCGCAGAATTGCAGAAGCACGGCATTGATCCGGAAAACATTCTCGTCAACGCCAGCCACTGTCATAGCGTGGTTCGCGGTGACACGGACCAACTGACAATTCAGGCCGTCAAAGACGCCGTGGCGGCAATGGTTCCCGTCCGAATCGGGACGGGACGCGGCCATGAAGATCGCATCATGGAAAATCGCCGATTGACCATGAAGGATGGTAGTGAAGTCGATATGCGTCGCGCGTACTCCATGCCGCGTGATGAAGATGTGGAATCCGTTGGTCCTGTCGATCCGGAAATTGGCATCCTGCGACTGGATCGTACCGATGGCACACCGCTCGCGCTGCTTTACAACTTTGCCTGCCATCCGATTCATGGAGTTCCGAGTGGCGGCAATACGGCTGATTTTCCCGGCTTCGCGTCAAAAGCTATTGAACAAAATCTTGGTGAAAACGTGATGGCATTTTTTGTGCAGGGCTGCGCGGGAGACATCAATCCGGCGATGTACAAGATGGTGCAACAAGTCCACGATACCGAACATTACGGCAATCAACTGGGACTCAGCACACTTCAGGCCGCGCGACAGATTCAGCCTCGTGAGACTTCGACGCTTAAGGTTATCAGTGAAATCATTGCACTGCCTCGCGGCGCAGATTTGGAACACCGCATGGAATCGATTCAGGCGGAGCAATCGCAGATTGTGCAATCACTGCGAGGCACGGACATCAGCCTCAAGACATTTCTGCCGCTGTACGTGCAGCATAAAGTGTCGGAAGATTTTCCGGCTTATTACAGTCAGCGATATTTGCATGAGAAGGCGCAAGGGCGAGACGGATTGGTCAAGTTGGATGAAGTCAATCGAGCCAATCTGGATGCGTATATGCAGAACATTCATGCGATGGAACAATTGACACGACTGCAGACGAATCTGAATTTGCTCAAGATGCATCTGAAGCAGAATCAGGAATCAGCAATGCAGACCGTGAATGTGGAGATCAGTGGCATTCGCATCGGCGATTTCGTGTTGGTGACGTTTGGCGGAGAACTCACTGTCGAGATAGGTTTGGCCATCAAGAAGCGCTCACCTGCACCGAATACCTTTGTCGCTGGTTACACAAACGGCTACATCTATTACCTGCCGACGGAAAAGCAACGCAAGAATACAGGCTACGCTCAGGAAGACTGTGACTGCATCGTTGCACCGGAATGGCAAGTGCTGTTTGACGAGCGAGTGGACAGCGTGCTGAAAAGACTTGATGATTCTCCCGCAGACACCGGCGAATAGCCTGCTGTGCGCACGGGCAAGCAGGCTCGGACCGAGCTCGCCGCAGAGCGTTGACAGCAGTCGTGATGTTCTTCCGTTACCGTGTTTAGGTAGAAACCCTGGCGAGACGATGATTCTCAATTTGATGGCGTACTACGAATGCAGAAACCCCATAGGCCTGTGCCAAGTCATCGACTTCATCTTCGGAGATCGACGTACCGGACAGGTCAATCTTTAGTAAATCATATGGAGCAAGAAATTCGGCGGCAAACGCACGATTCATTTGTTGGCGTTCAGTCCTAAGCCTTGATATTGCGGCAAATGCACCTGTTTTGAGAGTCAGATGCTCAAATAACGCACGGCAGAATGCAAACTGCCGTGAATCAGGACGCTTCTTCTGAACAAAGAACTTCGGATTGTTGTGCTGATTGGTGCCGACGAGCGCATCAACAAACTGGCAGCCTTCAGATCCTTGCAACAGGCAATGGTCTAATTGATCGATACGCAAGTGCCCCGCGAGTTCGTCCAGCGAATGAGACTTCCAGAAACAATTGTGCCACCCACCTATTTTTCTCCAGCAAACTGAAAGACACTTCTTTCGAAACCTTCTCCGCAGTTCTGGCTCAGGCAGTCGCGGCCTGACATCGGCGTTCTCGACGCTTCGAACGGAACGCGCGGACGGAGAGCAGAGATCCCGCCTC
>JBDNFT010001083.1:0-6851 GCA_041689695.1 Planctomycetaceae bacterium
ACAAACATACCGTGGAAATCGTGATGGAAAATTCGCCAGAATCGAGAGTCATCCGCCAGCGCATGGAAGAGGTGCGTGGTGATCTGGATGTCGAATTTCAGGGAATGGTCAAAGACGCTCACGATATCGGCGACTGGACCTATTACGTGAAAACGTATCCATGGACTGTGCTCGCGGTCTCATTTGTCGGGGGATACTTCATCATGTCGCGGCTAGGACTCGGGATGAAGCAAAACCGCAGTACTGCCGATGTGCCAGCGGCCCCGCTCATCTCGCCTGCTCCACCTTCACCGGCGAAGTCTAACGTTACCGGCAAAGTTTTGGGTTTTGTGGGAAATCTGGTGATGCGGGGGCTGACTGCTTACGCGGTGCAACATGTTGACAGGCTTTTCGCAGCCAGTGGCGCAGGTCCAGCCCCAAAAGATCATCCCTGAACGTTCGAATTTTCAACTAATTGGACATCGCCACTTGGGGAGAAAACACTGCTAAGTCCCTGTCCAAAAACAAATCCGTGGAGCCGCGCCCGTCAGGAAGCGGAGGTCAAGCCCCGCTTCCTGACGGGCGCGGCTCCGAATCACACGGTTCCGAATCGCGGACTTGTTTCTGGACAGGTTCTAACAGTACGGCATTTTGTACAGGGGTGTTTCTGGCGTGGATGATCAATCGAAATCAGACAATCCGAAGGGCACTCAGCAGAGCGCATCGCGAGGCTTCGCAACTAACGCGGGTAACTTTGCTCAAGACGTTCTGACACTTGCCGAACTGCAGGCGCAGTTGCTGGCCATCGACGTCAGGGAATGTCGCGCGCGGATGACGGTGCCCGTCCTGTTGCTGCTCAGGGGATTTGCCATCGCCTTGGCATGTTTTCCAATCGGGCTGGCGGCTTTCGCGCTGTGTCTGATTCAGTTCTTCAATACAACCTATGCCACAGGATTTCTGATCGCGTTCCTTGTGGGAGCCATTTTGGGCACTCTCATGAGCATCATTGGCTGGCGTCGGGTTGGCAAGCGAATGGCTGTCCTGAAACGTTCTCAGCATGAACTGGCCCGCAATTTGCGATGGATCAAGAAAGTGATCGGCCGTAGCCTCGCTGAATGATTTGCACGAACTTCTATTCATAAATCCCGGAGATTGATAAAATGAACGGCAAGCAACGTATCTTTGCAACACCCACTGTTTCAGGGATCCATCAGCCGGGCCAGCCGCTGAAACCAGTTCATGACGTTACCGAATACATGCGCGAGTATGCGAGGGAGAAGCCCGAAGTTGTCGCACTTTGGTGCCTTGGAATTGGTATCGTACTCGGGTGGAAACTGAAGCCGTGGTAGGCGATACAAACAAGGCGAATGCTGTTCCATTGTCAGACCAGGTTTCTCGAAAACCGAGGTTTTGTGTTTAACTCGTTCCAACGGATTTAACGATGCACACTCGCGGCAGGGAGGCGGCGACAGGGAGGAGAATCCATGAGTCCCCCGGTTAGGCTTTCCAGTTTCTCGTGGATCCAGATGCCGGCATCGATCGCCGTCATTATCGCGGGGGTCTACCTCGCCAAAGGCATCCTCGTCCCTTGTAGGCTGGCGATTCTACTGAGCTTTCTGCTGAGCCCTGTGTGTGACTGGCTGGAGCGCTGGAGACTCGGGCGAATCCCTGCGGTTTTGGTAACCGCGACAGTCGGCTTTGGTATCCTGGGAGCTGTGATCTGGACCGCGGCCCTTCAGGTCAGTTACCTGGCTCCGAAGATTCCCGAGTACAGGGACAACGTGGAGGCGAAGCTGAACGCCGTCAACGAGTATGCCATTGTCGCGTTGAGTCAAATGACCAAAGCAGGCCGGGAAGTGCGGCAAGAACTTGCGCCTTCGGACGCGGCCAGCGAGCCGCGCGGAACGGAGAAGCTGCCGTTTTCCGTTCGCGTACTGACTTCACCCACGAGTCCCCTCGAAATCGTTGGGGGAATGTTTGGTACGTTGCTTGAAGTGCTGGGCACGATCGGAGTCGTGATCGTCTTTGTAATCTTCTTCCTGATTGGCCGAGAAGAACTGCGTGATCGATTTATTCGCCTCGCGGGACGCGTCCAGGTGACTGTGACCACGCAGATGCTCGAAGATGCCAGTGCGAGGGTCAGCCGCTATCTCTTAGTTTTTTCCCTCCTGAACGTGACTTTTGGAATTTCGATTGGCGTTGGTCTTTTTCTCATCGGGATCCCCAATGCCATCCTGTGGGGCATTCTCGCTGCGGCATTGAGGTTCATCCCATACCTTGGCCCCTGGATTGCCGCGTCGATGCCGATTGTTCTGTCGATGGCGATTTCCCCCGGTTGGGGACCGATAATCCTGACCGTCTTACTGTTCGTGGTACTGGAGTTGTTGAACAATAACCTGCTTGAACCCTGGCTTTATGGGACAAATACCGGTGTCTCGGCGGCAGCCGTCATCGTAGCCGCTGTCTTCTGGACGTGGTTGTGGGGACCGATGGGACTGCTGCTGGCAACACCGCTGACCGTATGTGTCTTAGTGGTTGGCAAGCATGTTCCCCAGCTTTCGTTTCTAAATGTCCTGCTGGGAACGGAGCCGGTGTTTGAGCCTAAGAAGCAGGTTTATCAGCGGCTGCTCGCAGGCGACGTCGAACAGGCTGCTGAGTTATTTTCCGACAGCCTTCAGGACAAATCGCTGGTCGATGTTTACGACTCGGTGCTTATTCCAGCTCTGGCAATGGGGGAAATGCACTGGCATCTCGGAGAGTTGAATGACGTCAAGCACAAGTTTATCGTGCAGAGCCTGAAGGAGATGATTCAGGACTACAGCGACCGTCGGCAGGAGAAGCTGGCGAAAGAGGTGATCGCGGCCACACCCGACAGTGCGGAAGCCTCCGCTGGCACCGAGATCGTTCCAGCCTCGCGAGTGAAAATTCTTTGCCTGCCTGCTCGCACGGAGGCGGATGAAATTACGGCCATGATGCTGGCTCAGGTTCTTGAGGCAGCAGACCTCGATGTACAAGCTGTGTCCGTGACGTCGCTGGCGAATGAGATCGTCGATATTGTCGGCCAAAAAACCGCCGATGTGGTGTGTGTCTCTGCCACGCCTCCCGCCGCAGTCATGCATGCTCGTTACCTGTGCAGGCGACTCAGTGTTCGATTCCCCGGAGTGAAGCTGGTTGTAGGATTGTGGGGAGCCACAGGCGAAATGACCAGAGCGCGGGATCGCATCGGCTGCGGCGCGATTCTGGTTTCGACCCTGGCGGACGCACAGAAAGAGATTTCCACGTTGACCGCGCCGCATGCGTCTCTGCCCACACAACAAGAACCAGTGCAATCCTCGTCGCCGATCAATTCTGCTTCCACCGGCACAGGGCCGGGATCGAGCGATTAAGTCGATGCCATTCACGATCGCGTGCGGATATGCACAATACTGTGCAGCGCAGATAATCCCGTGCCCGCTCACTTCTCTTCGCTCAGGCGAATTGACAGCGGGGGATTCGCCAGCAACTGCAGCCTTTTCCCAGTGTTGATGGATCATGTGTTTATCGGGGTCAGACTAATTTCTTTTTAACAGGAGTCATCGCAATGGGTGGAAAAATCGAAATCGTCAAAGGTCGAATCAAGGAAGCGGCTGGTGCACTGACCGGAAACGACGCGCTTCGTGAAGAAGGCAGGACAGACCAGGCAGTCGGCGAAGTCAAAGAGGCTGTCGATAAGGTTGCCGATAAGGTCAAGGGCACTGTAGAAAAGACGAAGGACGCTGTGAAAAAGGCATTGGAGTAAGAATATCTTTAACAAAACCGGGACAGGCAACCCTCCCGTGATCTTGATTTGGTGCATATTCTGCGTTGTTCAGAAGTCAGTCCCGGTTTTGTTAAGCGTTCGTAGTCGGCAACGGATCTTGAGAGAATATCAGCACGCTGTATGACCCGATATGGATTGTTCCAGCGGCTGGGAATCCATCTCGTTCAGGTCTGTTGGCAGGTTCTGCTTCAGCACGAGGTTCTGCTCCCGCCAGGACATCCGAGCACGCCTGGTTGGCGAAACATTTGCTGTAACCGTTCCAGTCGCTGTTGAGTCGCAAACGCCATAAGCCGGGTGACGGAAATCCCAGTTTGTAGTTCTCATGAGCCAAGTGCGAAAGATTGACAACGACGACGACGTCGTCGCCCGGGCCGCCCTGGTGCCAGCGATGATAGGCCATCAAATTTTCAGCCTGATTCTGATGAAATGTATTGAGGCCGGATCCCGTAAGCCCTCGTGTGCAGCCTGTCCTGTTCAGACGAAGATGAATCAGGTCGCGGTACATTCGCACCAAACCAACGAACTCAAGTGACTTGTGCCAGTCCAGTGGAACCGAATCCTGAAACCAGCCATCCTCAAGAAATTCCTGACCCTGAAACAGCATCGGGATACCAGGTGCGGTGAGGACAAGCGCCGCCGCCAGCGTTGTGCGTTTTTGTGCAAACCAGCTGCCCGGATCCTTCGGATCGATTTCTGAAGCGACGCGCGATTTTCCGTTTGCGACTTCGTCATGCGACTCACTGTAGATCACGCGGTGAAAGGGGTTTCCATTGTATCCGCCCTCGATCGCCATTCGAACGCTGTCGAGTGACCGATTTTCGTCACTGGAAGTAATTACGGCAGCACGCACAGGATGCACAAAGCACGCACCCCATTGTGCAGTAAACCCCGCTCCACCCTGATCGACTGGATCTGTGACTCGGTCGTTGTTGTGCAGATCCTCGGCAATTGTGATGCGTCCGGGATATCGCTGATGAACTTCACGATTGATCCACTGGGCGAGACCCCAGCCATCGGGAAGGTCGCAGCCCGGATCACCACCTCCGCGCACACTGTAAATCCATGGTGTGGAATCAAACCGCAGCCCGTCGATGTGGTATTCTTCGAGCCACATCATGGCATTATCGAAAATGAATTGACGCACTTCCTGGCGTCCGTAGTCGGGGCGAGTTGTTCCCCACGGCGTCTCTGCCCGCCAGTCATTGTAAAAATAAATGCCGCCCTGTCCGTTCTCACTCCAGCCGTCGAATTGCCAGAGGTCCAGATCGCCCGGGCCAAAGTGGTTGTAAACGACATCCAGAATCACTCCAAGGCCCGCCTTGTGGACCGCTTTCACAAACCGTTTTAAGCCCGCCGGACCGCCATAGTCTGCTTCCACCGCAAAAATGCAGGAGGGATTGTATCCCCAGGAAGACACTCCTCCGAATTCAGCCAGAGGCATGACTTCGATGACATTGACGCCGAGTCGCTGCAGGTGATCGAGCTTTTGAACAGCCTCCTCAAACTTGTCTGATGTGCCATCTTCCCGGTCGTGAAATGTTCCAAGGTGCAATTCATAAATGACCATTTCATTGATCGGAGGCATGTGAAAGTCATCACCTTCCCAGTCAAAGTGCGGGTCATGAACAATCGCATTTCCGACGGAGTTGGTGACCTGACGCGCATAGGGATCGATTCGCAGCAGTTGTCTGTCACCGTTCACGATGCGAAAACGATACTGATGCCCAACGGCCGCGCCGGCGATATCTGTGTACCAGTAGCCGCCTCCTTCGCGTGACATGGGATTTGCATCCAGCGACCACTGGTTGAACTCGCCTATAACGAACATCGCGTCCGCATGCGGAGCCCAGACACGAAACGCCACACCGGACTCATTCGGGATGGAGCCCATACCGGTGTGAACATTGCTGGAAAGGACCGTTGACATAAAAAGTCTTTGCTGTGGTATCAATCGTTGAACGGCAAGCCGCAGGCGTCGTTGTTGCGTTTCGCCTGCGCCTGAGGCTGAGGCTCGCCGTTAAACGAAATTGCTCATACAGCAGATTAAACCAACGTTCCCCAGCCTCCGCGATCAGAATGAGCAGGATGGTGGGGAGCGAGATTCCGGGAACCGTGGCTCATGTTATCGCGCGACACCCAGCAGTAAAAACGAACTGACAAACATTCTTGGCATCGTGGATTCCGCCATCCTTTCGACACCCTGTATTCGTCGGGGACCGCCGCTTAGCATCGAGCGGAAAATAACTGTATTCAGAATTCCGACGTTCACCAAAAGCTGAACAAATATTGAACCACGGATCACGCGGATATCACGGATGGGAGGAATGCATTTTATTCGTGACATCCGTGCAATCCGTCGTCAGTGAATTTCCCGGAACGTGAATACAGCGAAGTCGGAAGCACTGCTTATTGTCTGCGGCGGGAAAGGGACTAAGCATTTCAAAACAATGAGTCGCTTGTCAATTTGAGTCCTTGATTCTACGCCGTCGCTTACCGTCTGCGTCTTGGACGTTTTCGGGAATGAGATGTCACGACCGTCCCGTTCCGACGGCGGTGAGTCTGAACTCACTGGCCCACCCACTGCCTGCGAGGCCGGTGAATGGCCATAAAACCTTATTGGAACGGAAATTGATCTCGCTATTGATTCCGATTTTGGCATTTTTCGAGCCGACGACTGCAGCGCTCTTTCTACATTCCCAATAAACTTGATCTGCTCGCCACATTCGGGTTCTGCGCGAAATGAAGTGCGCGACATAGAAATGGCGCACTCCTGTCGCTTCGATCCGTGCGTGTGGCGTTCAGGCACTGCGATTCGGCCCAACGGGTCTTGGCAAGTCAGCCTGGGGCAACGCCCCAGGTTTCAAGGGCACCAAAGTATTTTGCCCTGAAAAGGCAACGCAAACCTACATTGCGGAACCCTGTCAGGGTTTGTATTCAGACGGAACATCAACCTGGGGCGGCGTTCATCCGCATTCGCGGATTCTCTTGCCCCAGGCTGATATTGCAACTTCGCTTTTTCGGCCCCACTGGCCCTGTGCCAGTGAACCGCAGGTTTGGAAACTAAGCAGGAGCG
>JBDNFT010001084.1:0-3239 GCA_041689695.1 Planctomycetaceae bacterium
CTGCTCAAAGAAGGACGAGAGTTTGGGGTTGCAACAATACTTTCAACGCAACAGCTCACGCACTTCAAGACTCCCAATAATGACTATTCGGAATCCATCCTAAGCTGGATCGTTCATCGTGTTGGTAAGATCGCCACGCAGGATATCAAAGCCATTTTTAATGTTGAGTCAAAGTCAGAGGTTGATCGGATAATGGCTGACGTCCGAGAACTTGAGAAGCATCATTCGCTCTTCATCGACGGCCAAAAGACGATTCAAAAGATCCGCGACCTTGCGTTTTGGGAGCTCGACGCAGAAGATGACGCCAACACTAATGGTTTAGTCACTGACAGTGATTGACTCGTTCGAGATTTCAGAACCATCTTTTTTTCATAACTTGCGACTTGCGTTTTTGAGACATACGCGTCCCCCGGTGCGATTTCTCAAGTTTATCAAGGACTCTGTATTTTCAGCTTTGGGAACGTCGGTTCTAATTCCGCAATCTCCACTGGTAATTCTCTGATCGATGTTGACGGGGCTAACTCTGGGAAGACTACTTGCGACTGTGTTTTCGTGGGCTGTTAAAAAGGGCGCAGCAAGGCTGTTTTACGCAATGGAATACCAACTAACGACCGGCGGGGAGCGTTTGGCGCACTTGGTGTCCAGTAAGCTACTTCCAAATGTGAACTGGGCACGGCTCGGTCCTGCACTGCTCAGGACCGGGCGCAGCGAGCAGTTGCTCGAGTTCTTCGAGGAACTTACTGTGAGTCATGTCACCTGCAGAATCGTTGCGACCGGAAGCTCTCTTTTAAGGCCAAGAAATGGCCGTGAGCATTCCCGCGATCTGGAAGACCCAACGTTCGTGTCCGACTATCGCAGTTACCTGCGGCACTACCTTCACATTTCGTCGGAACATCTGGACTTAATTTACAGGCAGGCCGAGCGGGCGCTGCGGGCTGTCTCAAATGACATCACTCCGCTTGAGGCGAAACGGATTCGAAAAGCGGCTGAACGGCAATTTGCATGTTGCTACATGTGTGGAATTGAATTGACCTTCAGCCGACACGAGCCCGCGCCACACTCGGAGACCGCTGACGAACGCGCATCACGTCAGCGTCGGAATGCGCGACTTTACACCTGTGAGCATATTTGGCCGCAGTCGTACGGCGGGGACAGCATCGACGACAACTTTCTCCCTAGTTGTTCTTCATGCAATACGTCAAAAAAAATGGATTTCGCGACTTGGGGGATGGCCGGAGTTCAGTCGCTCATCATCGGGCTCGCGCCGAGCGAGGAGGATCTTACTCGAGTGGAAGGCTGCCACCGATTTGCGATGCATTACTACGCCGCACGCCGGCTTGCCACCAAAAAGAACATCAAATTGAAAGATGCTTTCCTAAGAATCGGTCCTTGGACTACAGTCCGAACTAAAGACCCGGATGATTCGGGAGACTTCTTCAATCTAGAAACGCATGACGCCAACTCATTCTAAAAACAGGAGAGACCGATGCCTGAATTTACCTTTCCATGTATCAAACTAAAGCAGCGAGAGACAGCTGTTTGTCCGACAGCAATTCTGTTTGCGGCCCCCGCGAAGGAAGTAGGACAGTGGGCGGCGATTCATCGCCGCACCGACACCGCGACTGGGACCCAGCGGAAGCTCAGCAAGGCGAAAGTCAACGCCATCAAGAAGTTCTTTTTGGGGGACGAGCGGAATACGATTCCAACGGCAATAGTGGTAACGCTAAATATCGCTCTTGAGGACTTCAAGGATGTGCATCTGGAGCTGCCAGCGGCGCACCCGATGAAGGACTGGGTCAAGTTGCTTACGATATCGGTCGCGGAGGGTGTAACAGAAAATGCAAAGCCGGGGGTTGTTCTCGATGGGCAGCATAGACTGCTCGGGATGAAGCAGTATAGCGAAAGTTGCATGGTCAACGTGATCGCGCTACTAAACATCGACGACATGGAAAAGGCGTTCCAATTTCTCGTTATCAACAACAAGGCGGCAAAAGTGTCCGGGGATCTAATACGAACCCTCGGGCTAGACTACAGAGAAGTGGATCTTTCAAAGCGTCTGGAAACTGCGCGGGTGGCGATGCACGATAACCTTACATTTGTAGGTTACGCCGATACGGAAACAGAAAGTCCGTTCAAAGGGCTTGTATCCTTAGTCGTCGATGATGGAACACAAGCCCAGCGATTCATTCCGCCGTCGGCGATCGAATCATCGATCAGCTACATCCAAAGTAAAAAAGTTAGAGAACTGGAAGACGAAGACGCGCTGTGTGATTTCTTCTACAGCATCTGGCGACCTATCAAAGCCGCTTGGAGTGATTTGTGGGCGAGCGAATCCAAACTGCTTAACAAGGCAGGTATCATTGCCATGACAACATACATGACTGAGGCCTTGGTCTCCCGATTCGATTTCGGCGACGACTTGAACATCACCGACTCGGAACAACTCGAGCCACTTGTCGAGCAGTTTCTCCAGTCTCTGACACCAGAGTTTTGGAGACGCGAGTGGAAGCCGAGTTCGTACGATACACGCGGCGGGCGGGATCAGATTATCCAATCGCTGACTCGGATTTCAAGAAACCTAAAATCGGACCGTCCTTGGGCCGACGACGTAGAGATACTGCAATAGTGGCAGCCAGCCAAGCTATGGGCGGTGCCCCGACGTGGTGTTTTTTGACACTGGCTCGTTCTAGTGAAATACTCCCGATACTTTCCAGCGATTACTGAAGTGCTCTTTCCGTGAGACTGCGGTTCGCACTGTCTGATTCATCAGTAGGCCAGCAGACTCTCAATGAGCCAATCACAGTAGCCAACGCCTCGGTCGGAATCCGTTTTGTTTCTGTACCCCACGAAACACGAATTGCAGACGCGATCGCATCTTCTACAAGTCCCATTGCTTGAAGTACGTGGCTGGGTCGATAGCTCGAGGTTGTACAGGCGGACCCATTAGAGATTGCCATAGCATCAACGGTGGCCATCATCAGTGCTTCACTCTCAACTCCATGTACACTGACATTCACGACATGGGGCAAAGATCTTGCTTGGTCGCCGTTGATCGTATGCTCAAAGTCTTTCAAGGTTTCGAGAAACAGGGTTCGCGTTTCCTCAGCTGTGGATCGGCGTTTTTTCCACTCCAAGGAAGCGAGGCGGGCAGCTTCGCCCAGCCCGACGGCTAGGGCAACCGGCACTGTTCCGGGGCGCAGGGCTCGTTCCTGACCTCCGCCATACATGAGAGCCTCCAC
>JBDNFT010001085.1:0-2730 GCA_041689695.1 Planctomycetaceae bacterium
GCCGACGACGGCTACGGTGTTAAACACAGAACAGACCTTTCGAGGAAAACGGGGGGATTTATTGACGCAGGAGTATACAAATTGTTTGAGAACAATCCGCTTCAATTGAACGAATTCCCGAAACGGCTTGAATGATAAACGCCGCAGATTGATAATCTACACTTGGAAACACAGAGGGGATCCGTCGGTTAGCTGCTGGAGATCAGATCTTTGTTCCGACGCTCCTGCCTCGGAACATAGTCCTCTGGAGGCTCCTGCCTCTCGTGTTTTCGCTGGAGGCAGGAGCCTCCCACGCATTGAGTTCCAGGGCTGGAGCCCCGGAACGAGAAGTGAATATCGGTGCGATCATGCGGGGATTAAAATTCCCCGTTCGCCAAACTTAAACTCTGAAAATGAAAGCGTTTACACGATGCGTCGATCCTGCATCCTTCTGATTCTTTGTCTTGGTACTCACGGCGGCCTCGCACGTGCCGAGGAATTGCCCGGCATTGTGAAAGAAGAACCGGCCGACGGTTTTTCATTCAAGACAGACCAGGGTTGGATGGTTCCATACGATGTCAAGATTCCAGGCACGGAAATCGTGTTTCGCATGATGCCGATTCCTGGCGGCGAATACATGATGGGAAGCCCCGATGCTGAAGCCGACCGCAAAGCCGACGAAGGGCCTTTGCGAAATGTCGTTGTGGAACCTTACTGGATGGCGGAATGCGAAGTTAAGTGGGAAGAATACAAGCTGTTCATGCAGTTGTATCGGTCGCTGAAGGAATTTGAAGAACGCCGTATTCGCTCGGTCACAGATGCAAACAAGATTGATGCAATTACAACTCCAACTCCGCTTTACGAACCAGACTTTACATTTGAATACGGCGAAGATCCAAAGCAGCCGGCAGTTTCCATGACTCAATACGCTGCGAAGCAATATACAAAATGGTTGACGGCGATCACCGGGCAGCAGTTTCGGCTTCCTACCGAAGCAGAGTGGGAATATGCCTGTCGAGCTGGCAGTACGACGGCCTATTCGTTTGGTGACGACGCATCGGAGCTGGGCGAGTACGGCTGGTTCGCAGACAACACAAATTCTGAAGGCACAAAGCAAGTTCGCCAGAAGAAGCCAAATCCATGGGGACTCTACGACATGCATGGCAACGCGGCCGAATGGTGTATTGATGGATACGGACCATATGCCACGTCCACAAAACCCGTTAATGCCGCTGCGGACTGGGTTCGCACCGACCAACCGGATCCGCGCATTGTTCGAGGCGGAATGTGGGAATTTTCGGCCGCAGAATGCCGTTCTTCATCGCGACTTGGGTCGAACGATCTGGAATGGAAAGCTTACGATCCCAACCGCCCACGCAGCCCATGGTGGTACACGACTGACCCAGCGCGCGGTGTCGGTTTTCGCTTGCTGAGGGCTCTGAAGCCGCTGCCTCGTGATGAGATCGAAGAGTTCTGGAAAATTGACAGCGAAGATATCGATTTCGATGTTGATGACAGAATTCGTGGCGGTCGCGGGGTGTTCGGGCTGGTCGATAAAGATCTGCCTCAGGCAATTTTGGACCTGCAGAAATATAAGTGCGATGCTGTTTGGCGGGGTTCGAGATCAACACAAGCTGACGTTGTTTTTTCATCAGGGCGGGTTTGGAGACACGTCCTACGGCAAATTGGTGAATCGATACCATCGCAAACCTTTGATTCCATGATTCTGCTCCGTCCTCAGGGGCGACGGCTGAAAGTTGTCGATGGCGGTAAAGAGATTGCCGCACTGCTTTCCTGACGCTGACGGCATTGAAAAACGCACGTTGACTTGTCACAACTCGCGTCATAACGATTTAAGCTGACGCGATTGCGCAGGACCGGGCGGAAGTCCCGTCCTGTACCAACATTCAACGACTACGATTTTCAATCAGGCGCACGATCTCATGGTTCAGGTGAACGAAAACTTTCTGAAACTTAAAGCTGGCTATCTGTTTCCGGAAATTGGCCGTCGAGTCACGGCGTTTTCCCAGGCGAATCCATCGGCCAGGATTATTCGGCTGGGAATCGGTGACGTCACTGAACCGTTGCCACCTGCCATCATCAAAGCCATGCACGACGCTGTGGACGACATGTCACGTCGCGAGTCATTCAAGGGATACGGCCCGGAACAGGGCTATGCGTTTCTTCGGGAACCTATCGCTCAGCACGACTTCGTATCACGCGGGATCGATATTTCGGCTGACGAAATCTTCATCTCAGATGGTTCCAAATGTGATTCTGGCAACATTCTGGACATCCTTGGTGCCAGCAACCGCATTGCAATTTCAGACCCCGTGTATCCGGTTTACGTCGATACAAACGTCATGGCTGGCCACACGGGCCCGGCAGACGCGAGTGGACGATTCGAAGGATTGGTCTACCTGCCAGGCAACGAAGCAAATAACTTTGTGCCGGATTTACCATCGGTTCCCGTGGATTTAATTTATCTCTGCTATCCAAACAATCCCACTGGCACGGTGGCGTCAAAAGAAACGCTCAAACGATGGGTGGATTACGCCCGAGCCAACAACGCATTGATTCTGTTTGACGCCGCCTATGAAGCCTTCATTTCGGATCCCACAATTCCGCACAGCATCTACGAAATTGAAGGTGCGAAGGATGTCGCGATTGAATTCCGTAGTTTCAGCAAGAGCATTGGCTTCACCGGCGTGCGTTGTGGTCTGACTGTTGTGCCGAAGCAACTTATGGGCA
>JBDNFT010001086.1:0-4871 GCA_041689695.1 Planctomycetaceae bacterium
CCTCCAACGTGACAGGCTGGCGCTCTAACCAATTGAGCTACGACCCCTCGCTTGCCTTGCGGCAACTTCAACGTGCGGAACATTACTGCTACTTGATCGTATTTTCAAGGCGATCACCTTTAAAAAACTGACCAGAGTCTCAGCGTCTTGTCTGAGAGACATAAAAACCGGCGAAGAAGTTCACTAATTTGCCTGATAGGTATTAAACGACGACTTCGGCGGAAACCCAGCGAAGACTTAGCAAAGTTGCCGCGTTCGAGGCTCGGAACACCAAACTCTCCTCAGATTCAGCAGAAAATTCTCGTCGAATCCAAGACCCAAACGGTCCTGAAGTCTTACTCATCACCTACGCACCCTTTCCCGCTGTTGGTAAACCAGTGCTGTAGGTCCTTTCTGCCGGAAAGGACTTCGCGACTTGTCGCGACCTGCGACCAGCTCCACGTTGCTCACAGCACAATGCGACGCCGTTGAGTTGACAGGCGCCCTTGAGTTCGCCTGAAGGCGAAAGTCCTCCTCGGCAAGGAGGACCTACGGAAATCGGCAAAAGAACACATCCTGCAGAATGGTCGCGTGCGTCTTCCGAAACTTAAGGCTGCAACTTAAAACACGTCGTGCGAAGAGACGGCGTTCGCTGACAAACATTGATGGAACGAGAATGAATCTCAAGGATGCGGCTATTCAAAGCGAACCAACTTCAACGCTGACGAATACTTCCGTCGTGTCGCCGGAAGCTTTGGCCCGGGAGGCCACGCAAGCAAGAGTTGCCAAATGGGCTGCGTTTGGGTTATTGGCATGGATGTTTCTGCCTTTGGTCACCGGGCGTGTCTATGTCTGGGATGATCTGCAGAATTGCCACCTTCCTGTTCGTCAATTTTACGCTCAATGTCTTGCGAATGGCGATTCCTTTGATTGGATGCCAACTCTCTTCAGCGGCTTCTTTCCGACGGGCTCGGGGCAAGGTGGCACATATCATCCGCTGCATCTGCTGCTTTATCGTTGCCTGCCGTTAACGACGGCGTTCAATCTTGAGATTCTGCTGAGTTCTCCGTTTATGCTGTTCGGAATGCAGTTGTTTCTGCGGCGGTATCTGGGCAGAAGCTACGCTGCATGGCTGGGCGCGATTGTATTTACTTTTAGCGGATTCTGCACGCTGCATTTTCTGCATCCCAATGCGATCGCAGTTGTGGCGCACATTCCGTGGCTGCTGTTCGCGCAGGATGTCCTGCTGCGCCCAAGGCTGGTCCTCGGCGATGGCGAGTCTCCGCAGAAGTCGGAATCGCGTTACTGACGGGCTCACAGTTACTGCTGGGATATCCTCAGAATGTCTGGTTCTCGTTGCTGGCCGAAGCATCGTTGTGTCTCGGGTTCTTCAGTTGCAACTTCAGAGGGTTGCAGAAGCTGGTCCTGATTGGCGCGTGAACTGGCCGTCTATTGTGGGGCGATCCGGGTTCTGTTGGCTTTGACACTGATTCGACATCGACGCTCTGATTTGAAGTTGTACAAGTTGCATCTGAACTCTGAGACTCGTCTAATCCTGACTGCAATGGGCCTGGGACTTCTGGCACTTTGGTTGTCCTTGTGGACGCGACGGCGGGCTTTATGTTGTTCAAACATAGCTGCCGTTGATTGGAAAATTTCGCTATCCATCATGTATCGTCGTGCTGCTGCACTTTGTTCTCGCCGTTCTGGCCGCCACCGGTTTCGCGCGGTTAATGAATGAATCCGCAACAGGGCAAGTACAATTGCCAAAACTCATCAACGCTGTGCCATGGCTGAGTGCGTTGGTTGCTGTCGGTGCCTGGCTTTTTGCCGATCCACAGAACGCGCCGCAGTGGACGCTGCTTGCCATGGGGCCGGTGTTGTTCTTCCTTGGTGTTTTGATGCTGAAAGATCTGGCACGTGGTCGCGTGAGCGTGGGGTTTATGCTTTTTCTGGCAGGTGATCTGGCGGCTTATGGATTCACTTTTGAATCGTTACAGAAAACAAAGACATGGCCGGAAGTCATCGCGTCACTCGATCAGCTGAAGATTCAAGCAATGCCGTTCTGCAACTGCGGGCCGAGGGAGCGACCGTGACTGACCGCGACACCGGCATCGATAACTCAAAGAGTACGCAATCCACTGCACGCAAAAATACCGCGAAAATTGTGGTCGATCGACCGGAGCATATTGAGATTGATGTTTCTTCCGTCAGTCCGCAATTGCTTGTGCTTTCGGAGCGATTTTCTGCAGGCTGGACTGCATCCATTACGGATTCGCCTGTGCCAATTCTGCGAGCTGAAATAGATTTTATGGGCTGCGTTGTGCCAGCCGGAAATCACACAGTGCTGTTTTCCTTTGAATCGGTGAGCGTTAAAACCGGCCGACTCATTTCCACCATGGCGATGATCCAGGTGTCTGTCTACGCCGCAATTCGGCTTGTTCCGTGGAAGACGTTTCGGGGTGGTGCTTAGGAATAGACTCAGGATGTTTCCTAGTCGAACGGACTGCTTCAACCGGCCCTGCTGAAGATGCAGAATGGCAGGCAGAACACGAATAGAACGCTCGGTGCCGGCCGCATGTCGCGGATTATTTTGGAGTTGGCCCGGAATTGCTGTTACACTAAAGAAGCATTTGGTCACTCATGCCTGCCGTTGCAAGTTGACCGACGGAATCGGTACTATTTCAAACGAGAACTGCCATGCTATCCTCGCCGCGCCAATTTAAGTCTTCCTGCTGTGCCAGTATCGCCACAATCTGGGCCATGTTGGTGCTGGCACCATGCAGTACGCAGGCCGATCCGGATCAGCAGATTGAAGAGCCGCAAGGGCTGGTCTGGTTCATCGGAACGGTGGAGCAGATTGACGATGGCGTCCCAACCGTCGATCTCGGGGAAGTCCATACACTGCGAACACCAGGCGAAGCACGACCATTTGCCTTTGAGCTTGGTGGAGCGGGCTCCAAACGGGTTGAAGAACTGCCACCGGGTTGCCGAGTCGTGGTTGTTCGTAATCGCAACAACAGATTTTCACCGCTGGGGCTGTTGAACGTTCAATTCACACATCCGACATGGAGTGAAATGGAGCGACCAACATCATTTTCACCCGAGGTGGGTGATATCGTCATGTTTGTCGGTGCTCCGGGTGAGTTAGGATCTGGGGAGTCGATTCGCGATTCATTTATCCGCCAACGGCTGATCGCCAATTCCAGTCGCAATCGTTATTCCACCATGCGCGAATCGATCGAAGCGAACGCTTTGCAGGGCATCGTTGAAAAGCAGCCCACCTGGGTAAAAGGACAACGCAGAATTGCCGGTGTGATTCGGTCTGCGTCGGTGACGAAGGATTCCTACGTGCGACTGAAGCCTTTTATCAATCAGATCATGATGTTTCAGGACTATCAGGATCAGGGAGTGCAAGTTTCTAAGGTAACGACCGGGGCATGGCAAGGCGTGCTGGATGAACTTCGGTACAAGAAGGATGCGTTCGAGACTTCGCCAAAAGAAACCGCCTCCGCTGAAGCTGAAACTACCGAAGCCGTGCCAGCGATTGCCACCGAAAGCAAAGTAAGTCCAGACATGCTGGTCGCCGTGCAGCGTGTCGTGAATGAATCGATGTTTGAACGCTTCCCCGAGGAACGGGATGTGATTGCCGTGGTTTGTGCAACTCTGCTGCAGACCAAGACCTCGAATGAACGGCAATGGATGGGTCAGCAGTTCACCAAGAGCCAGTTTCCGGAGCTCGGCGACCGGGACCAGGTACTGATTGACATGGAACGTGTGATGCGGATTGTGCGAAAGACGGACGAGTGAAATTGTTTCATTTTCGCAACCCGAAACGTAAGTGAGGGATTGAGTCCAGGCTGTCCACTGCGTTCCCACAGATCCCTAACTGACGCCTCGGTTTATGATAATTGCCTTTCTTTTCCAACAATTCATCGCCCAGAACTTCGAAGGTTTGTTGAAATCCTTCGAATAAATTCCGGATGCTGGCTGCTCTGTAGATCGAAGGTTCGATTCCTTGTGAGAGCACTAAAAAGGACAGGGTTTTTGAGAAATCAGGAACCCCGTTTTTTGCATTCATTCACCTCGCCATTCGCCTTTTGCGTGTCGATTCATCTTCAACCGCGGTATTGGAGTCAGACGGCATGGATCGCCTTCCAGAAGTCCTGAAGCACGGGCGGGCATGCTGTACAAGCCCCACAAGCCATAGATCTTCTGGTTGCTCAAGATCTGGTGGATGCGATCGTCGCAGAGAGTGATACGCGATCCGTCTGACAGATTCTTACCGACCTTCTCCGTGCCTCGAAATCCGGAGTCCTTATTGACAACAGCACGCGAATACGCAGCAAGCTGCTCCCATTTGAGGAAGGTCGCCAATTCTGATCCGGGACCGAGATCATCAACCAGCAGCTCTGCAAAATAGTAGCCGAGCAGCAATGTGGTGAAGTCACGAACGGAGTTGCTCACAGTCGTCAGGTTTCCAACGACGTGCCACCCCAGGCCTGGTCTGGCGATTGTAAACAATCGCGGAAGGGGTGAAATCGGGGATTGGTCTGGCGAGGATTTGGGGGATTCGCTACTCAGAGCCTTATGAGTGCTCGGGTCGTTTCCTCTGAGGCGGTTGTTGATCGGCTTCAGTCGCTGAAGTTGGTGGTTGAAGAACTGCGTCGAGAGGTCCGCGATCTGCTGGCAGAAAAAGTGGTCCTGCGGCAGGAGAATGCCGACCTTTGCCAGCAGGTTCGCGATCTGACGCGCGATGTTGGCTACTGGAAGAGCCGTCACGCCGATGTAAAGAACAAGAATGTGCTGGTGCAGGCTGAGCTTGATCAGGCCAAAGCAGAGACTCGACAACTCAAAGCCGAACAGTTCGGGAAGTCATCGGAAAAACAAAA
>JBDNFT010001087.1:0-1610 GCA_041689695.1 Planctomycetaceae bacterium
ATCAAGATGTTGCTGGCCGGCGCGTTCGCTTCAGAGGAAGCCGAACGGAGATTCCGGCGTGAGGCTGCTGCGCTCGCCCGGTTGAAACATCCTGAAATCGTTTCTGTTTACGACGTTGGCATTGTCGAACATCCTGGACCACTGCAGGGACAAACGTGGTTTGCGATGGAACTGGTTGAGGGGATCGATCTGGCACGCCGGATCGAGTCTGAACTGTTCGACAGTACTTCAGCCGCTCAACTTTCAATCCGAATTGTCGAAGCAATTCACTACGCCCACAGCAAAGGAGTAATCCATCGTGACCTGAAGCCCGCCAATATTCTGCTCGACGCAAACAGCAATCCCCACATCACAGATTTTGGGCTATCGCGTTGCTCCAACGATAATGAAACCCAGCTCACTGCGGACGGACAGATCTTCGGAACGCCCGGATACATGTCGCCGGAACAAGCCACGGGGAAAAATGAAAACATCAGTTACGCGACCGACATTTACTCACTGGGCGCGGTCATGTATTGCATGTTGACGGGCCGTCCGCCGTTTCGAGCAAGCTCCACAGTGGCAACATTGCAACAGGTGGTCCACGATGCCCCGGCCCCTCCACGGTTGTTGAATCGAGCCGTGCATCCGGACTTTGAATCGATCATTCTGAAGTGCCTCGAGAAAAATCCCACTGATCGTTACGCGACAGCGGAAGATCTGAAAGAAGATCTTGGACATTTCCTGAGAGGCGAAACCGTCAATGCAGCATCGCTCAATCTTGTGGGGTATTTGAACCGTGTATTGGCGAACTCACGCAACAGTGAATTTCTGGAAGGCTGGGGTCGCGCCCTGTACATGGTGTCCGCTGTCGTTCTGATCTTCCATCTGATTCTGCAGTTCGTGCCTCTGTCCGCGACTCAGCGGACGTTGATCAATGCTGGAAAGTTCGCGGTGCTGTTTGGTGTCCTCTGGCGTGCTCGACATGGAATCCTGACGCCACAGAATCCGGTCGAGCGAACCATCTGGAATCTGTGGATCGGTTACATCCTGACCTATGTCACAGCAGTAGTCATAGCACGAGTCGATAGCCAGCTCGACATGACTTTATACGCCACCATGAGTCTCGTGAGCAGTGTGATCCTGCTCGTTCTTGGCGGACATCTGTGGGGCGGCTGTTACCTGATCGGCGGATTCTTTGCGATCCTGGCCGTGATGATTACCGCCTTCCCGGATTACAGCGTCATTCTGTTCGGTGGTCTCTGGTCGATGGTCTTCTTCCTGCTGGGGCGACGGTATCAGAAGCAGTCACGATCAACGACACAGGTTTCCTGATAAGAGCAGAGAAAGTGTTTTCGCCTTTATTCAATTTTGTCCCATTCCAAGTACGCTTGGTTTAGGGGAAAATCGCAGCTGATTGCTTCGCACGAGAAAAGGGGACGCAGCTCATTGTTTCAGCAACGACGTACCAGGGGTCGCAGCTCATTTCTAAACCAATGAGCATCGCGGTAGGGACGGCTGTTACCAGCCGCCCCCCGCACAGATCCGTACTTGAGGAACTCCCTCATACGGCTCCTCCGTCAGGTCAAACGATCGCGGAAATTCCGCTACCAGTCGTGATTGCCGTGTCA
>JBDNFT010001088.1:0-11955 GCA_041689695.1 Planctomycetaceae bacterium
CGAATTGCAGGACGAACAGGGAAATCGCATTATGCGAATGGAACCGATCGACGTCGGCGGCGTCAAGCTCATGTCGATGGGTTTCTTTATCGAACAGGGCCAATCTGTTGTCTGGCGCGGGCCGATGCTGCATAAAGCATTGACGCAGTTCTTAAAAGACACGCAGTGGGGCGAACTGGACTATCTGATCATCGACCTGCCACCAGGCACTGGTGACGTCGCGCTAACGCTGGCGCAGCAAGTCAGTCTTGCGGGTGCTGTGGTTGTCTGTACGCCGCAGCAGGTCGCTTTGCTGGATGCGATCAAGGCGGTGGACATGTATCAAAAGGTCAACGTGCCGATTCTTGGATTTGTCGAAAACATGTCTGGCGATATCTTTGGACGTGGCGGTGCGCAGAAGGTGGCTCAGGAATTGAAGGTGCCGTTTCTGGGCGACATCCCAATGAATGGCTGTATCCGCGAATACTGCGATCGTGGTCAGATTATGGAGATGCTGACCGAAGAAAATCCCGCCCGCGATGCACTTCGCAGTATGTGTCAAAACGTGGCGATGCAGGTCTTTAAAGAATTGATCAAGTCTCCAACGGGACCAATGCTGGAAATTCTGTAATGGTGCTGACACTCGACGAAATCTTCGAAGAATTCGCAGACCTTGATAAACAAGACCAGTCATTGTATCTGCTGGAATTGGGCGATGATCTTCCAAAACTCCCCGATGTCGCGCGGACGAACGACAACAAAGTTCATGGCTGTCAAAGTCAGGTGTGGCTCATCACAGATGTCCAGGGTGATCACGAAGCCGCGAAGTTCGAAATCGTTGCTGACAGTGATTCCAACATCGTACGTGGACTGATCGCAATCCTCGAATCCGCGTACAACGGCATGTCGGCAAGAGAGATCCTGGCATACGATATTGATGCCGTCTTTCTGCGGCTTGATCTGCAGCAACACATTTCGCCACAGCGTCGCAATGGTTTGCGAGGCATGGTCGATCGCATCATGAAGTTGGCTCGACTGCACCTCGCAATATCAGGCAGCGCTGCCGAATCAATTCAAGTGGTCCAGCGCACCTATGCTCAAAAGACAGAGCCACGAACAAAATCGGCTGACATTACGGTCCTCGACAGCGATGAAATTCGGCGGCAGTTTCCAGTACTCTGTCAGATCATGCCGAGTGGCTCGCGGCCGATCTTTCTGGACAGCGGAGCGTCGGCCCAGAAACCGCAGTGCGTCATTGACAAAGAACGAGAAGTCGAAGAGCAATACTTCGCCAATGCGCATCGCGGCACGTATCAATTTGGTCAAAGAATTGATGAAGAATTTGAGGGCGCTCGAACATCGCTCGCTAAGTTCCTGAACGCTCCTTCGCCGAACAACGTGATCTTCACGCCAGGGACAACAATCGGCATCAACATGATCGCCTCAGGCTGGGGACGAAAACATGTTCAACCGGGCGATGAAATCCTGACGACAGTTATGGAACATCACGCAAACTTCGTTCCGTGGCAGCAATTGGCCAAAGAACGCGGCGCGACGCTCAAGCTGATTCCACTGACGCCCGATGGTCGGCTTGACATGAATCAACTGGATTCGGTGCTGACCAAACGCACCCGAGTTCTTGCGATCACTGGTATGTCGAATATGCTGGGGACCGTCAACCCAATCGCAGAACTTGTTCGCCGAGCTCACGCGGTTGGTGCCTGCGTGGTTGTCGATGGCGCTCAGAGTGTGCCGCATCTGCCGACGGATGTCATTGCCGACGACATCGACTTTTTGGTGTTCAGCGGACACAAGCTCTACGGACCAACCGGCGTTGGAGTTCTCTACGGCAAGGCCGAGCGTCTGGAAGAAATGGATCCCGTCTTCTTTGGCGGTCACATGATCTCCGAAGTGCGGATCGAAGAATCAACATGGTCCGCTGCACCCGCAAAATTCGAAGCCGGGACAATGCCAATCGTGCAAGCCATCGCACTGGGCACTGCGGTTGGATGGGTTGAAAAGATCGGCGTCGCTGCCATTCATCAACATGAACAATCACTGACGACCTTGGCCATCGAACGCCTGAAAGCAATTCCGGGGCTCATGATTTACGGCCCTGATGTCGCTCATCGAGGCGGGATTATTTCGTTTCGAATTGATGGCGTACACCCGGAAGATCTGGCGGCGATCCTGGATCAGCAAAACGTGTTCGCTCGTCATGGGCATCATTGCACAATGCCGCTGCACACATATCTTGGCGTCTCCGCGACAACTCGCGTGAGTCTGGCGGCATACAATTCAGCCGATGACATTGACCAGTTGATGAAGGCAATCGAATTCGCACTGACGAAGATCAAGAAGCGATAGACGCGACATCCCAAAAGTCCTGCGGAGGTTCTGTACGAAACTGCATCCATTCACGAAGAATAGGATGAAAGAATCCCAGCGATGTCGCATGCAAGGCATGGCGATTCTCAGTCGGGTCGTCGCCATCAAAACGTGGCGAGTTGCGAATCGTTCCGCGTGGACCGTAGAATTCGTCTCCGGCAATTGGATAGCCAAGCTCCGCCAAGTGAACTCGAATTTGGTGATTTCGTCCAGTAAACAACACGCATTCAACGATCGAATGTTTATCCAGACGTTTGGCCACTGTCGCCTTTGTCTTTGCAGGACGCGGGTTTTTCGCATCAGGGCGAGCTGACATCAGGACGGAGTTTCCTCCAGGGCGCTGTCCAATCGGCAACTCAATCATTCGTTGTTCAAAATCCGGCGAACCTTCCACAAGTGCAACGTATGACTTTGAAAGTTTCCCCTGTTGAAAGTCTATCGACAACAAGCGATGCGCCATGTGTTCTTTGGCGGTCACAATCAGCCCGCTCGTCATGCGATCCAGACGATGCACCACACCTGGCCGCAGCAACCCCTTGAGTGATGTCTGCTGATCAAGATAAAACTGCAGTGCATTCGAAAGTGTTCCGTCTTGAAAATCCCCCACCGGATGAGCGACGATTCCGGCAGGTTTATCAACAACAATCAGCCATGGATCTTCGTAGACAATCGATAATTTAATATCGATCGGTTCCAATAGCTTATCCGGGGGTTCAATCAGCTTGAGCGTAACCCGCTGATTTCGAAACACACGTTGATTTGCGTCAACGGGGAAATCATCGACATAGGCCATCCCGGCCGACACCATGCGATTCAGACGCCACGGTGTATAGTTCCGCAGATGCTTGGCCAGAAATGTATCGATCCGATTTCCTGAAAGATACGGCTCGACAATAAAGTCAACTCGCACGGGCCACATTGAAGCACCAGAAGACGCTAAAGATCCCGGCGTCATTCAGTAGCCGCTGGAGAAAAAAGTTCGTCGCTGAAAGAACAGGATCATCTCGTCCTTGTTCTGTGGATTCGGCACAGCGCTGACCATCTGCCAGCCTCGGTCACCAAGCTTGGCAATGTACCCACCCTTGAACGTGCCTTCTTTGTCCGTTTCAAGGTAATAGGTCATGTATTCCATTTGCGGATACATTAAGGTGTCAAACAGCAGCCGCGTGAACAATTCTGCCGACCAGATCGTAAGGATAAGAAGAAACAGTTGTTTGTAGCTCATGGCTGTTTCCTTCCCGAGGAACTGCACAGCAACGTATGCTGGACTCCACCTTGTTGTCCGTGCAAAGTTCGTTGCAATTTGGACTGACACAAGTAGCGAAAGTCGTCAAGACTTTCGACCATTTCACAGTACATCCGAAACTCTTGACGAGTTTCGCTACTCTGCGCGTCCAGCCCGTCGTTCGGCTCGAAGCTTCATAATTGATTTGGACGAAATCGGCACGGCTGAGTTCTGTAGAACCGGAGTTGAAGGTGGTTGATAATTCACCGGGTCCAGGAATTCATCGGTTTGCTTTCGCTTTGGCATCGGTGGTTCCACGATCTGTTTTTGCGGAGCACTCGGCTCTTGAGCAGACCGTGGTGCCTCGAGAACCCGGGGGGACGACTTCTCCGGGACCTCTGGAATCGGAGTCATTGGAGTTTGAAATGTTACTGAAGGCGTTTGTCCAATACTGTCAAGGGCTCCCGGTTCAAACGGTCGAGCTGGAATGCCAAGAGACTCCCATGAATTTACGTCTGGTCCACCAACGAATTCTTCCGGTACCGTCCGCAGGTGTACGTTGTCCAAAGCGCGAGACATGGCTTCACCGCGAATTCTGGCGTCTTCATATGCTTCCGTGTTCCATTCGCCTTCTGCCAGGTAAATTGCATTCGAGTGCAGAATTGAACCTTTACGGAAGTTCAAATCAGTAATCGCCTTGTTGTAGTCGACGATGAGTTTCAGATATCCCTGATCCGAATCGCGGCTGGTGATCTTGGCTTCAAGCACACGTCCCAGCAAAACGGGATCGCGTTGATTTTCTGCGTTGGCTCGAGCCAGTGCTGTCTCAGCATAGCGTTTTGCGGCGGCTGCTTTTTTCAGACCAGTTTCAGCAAGCAGATAGTTCTGCTCCATGTTGACGATTGAATCGCTGAGTTCGTAGCCAATTTCTTCTTCCTGCCGAGCGAGAACAGCACGAGCTTTGCGAAGTCGCAACTCATAGTTTCGCACCTGAGCTCGCGCCAGTCGAAGTCCCAATGGCATCGAGAACGACAATCCTGTGGTCCACGATTTGTTGCTGCCCTGACTGATGGATTCGTAGAAGCTGTTGTAACCGACGTCTGTGACACCATCGTCGTCTTGACTGCCGTTGAGATTATTACCCAAGCCATTGACAGTGTACTGGGAGACGAAGTCCAGCCGTGGTCGAGCGAGATTTTCGGATGCACGAAGCTGAAGCTCAAGACTGCGAATCTCCCACTTCTGACGACGAAGTTCGTGCCGGTTTGAGAGCGATTCCAGCAAGCTTGATTCCCAATCCAGTTCAAGTTTGGCCGCAGAGGGAACATCAATCGGAGTGATAAAAGTATTGTCATTCAGCGGCAGGCCGAGCAATCGACGCAGGCGATATTCCGCCTTAAAAACGTCGCCCAACGAACCTTTGATTCGCGCGTCACCTTCGTAGATGCGATTCTCGGCCTGAGCAACTGCGTCGCCAGCTTCTTTACGTCGAGCCAACTGATCACGGAACCGAACAAGGTCGCGGAAGGTTTCGATTTCTGATTCGTACAACTGCAGATACAGGTATAGATCCCAATAGCGGTTTTCAACATCACGCAGCATCGTCGTGACGGATTGTTCGAATTCCAGCAGCGAGATATCCGAGTTAATTCGCGATATCAAAACGCCTTGAGCCACACCGGACACGCCGCGCAGATTTGATTGAGCGGGGCCTGCGATACGGGTGAATTCCACTCCGGAACCCGCCAACAAAGGTTGACGATACTCCGCCTGCACAAGCCCGGTATAGTAAGAAGGAAAGACCGACGTCTGATTCGTGCTTGTGTAGTTCACGTCATGCTGCACTGCCAATGTACCAGCAGTCGCCAGTACCTTTTCGAGACGAGATTGAAGCTGCACGGTTTGATTTTGCAAAGTGTCGCCCGCCGAAAGACCGAGGTTTTGTGTCGTCTGCGGATTTCGTGCTGTGCCACCTTGCAATGAGTTCGTCCAAACCGGGTCGAAATTCGCCAAAGCTGCTTCAGGACCAAGGTTCCCGAACAAGAATCCTGTGTCTTGAATTGCATTGTCCCATACTGACGCGACTCGCTGCGGATTTCCCATCAGCGGATTCGATGGCGAACCGAAGCTTTGATCATCAACGATGATGTCGGCATTCGTCATGGCCATGCGAATACATTCATTCAGCGTCATTTGCCGAGGATCGACGTTTTCCAGACTGGTCAGGCTGCGTGGCCCTTGCAACAGTTCAGGATTGACTTGATGCGCTTCCGTCTGCGTTGGATATTCGATCTTGGTCGCGTAATTTTCATAGTGCTCCAAACCGCGGTCTTCGCCAATCAAATACTGTAGACGTGCCCCTGGACCGGCGCAGCCCTGGCCGAGCATTGCGAGCAGCAATGCCAGTGCAGTTGAGCGTTTCCAGTGATTCGTCTTCACGCCTGACTCCATCGGAGGGCATCCGTCTGATAATTTGCCGCAGGAATTCGTTGTTTTGCTGCGACTACGCTGACAACAAGCCTCTGCACACGTCGCGCAATTGCAGCGATATGGCAAAGCCTCATAATCGTTATCGTCACTACAACCGTTAAACTTTGCGTAAACTTCCAAATCCAGTCCACATCGCCTGAAAGGCTGAATATGGACGACGCGGAAGGTTCACAGTAGCACGAATTCAGACTTGCGTGCATAGAGGTCCAACGATTGCGGCTGCAAATTTTGACGGCAGCAGCGACAGTGTTGTTAAATCCCTGAATAGATCGGTCAAAACCGCCGTTGGTCAGTGATTTTCGGCAGACAGACCGCAATTCATGCTGGTCGTCAACATCACGATTCCGCAAGGGGCGATACAAGCCCTCGAAAATCGATTATCCCTGAGGTGCCGTTCGTATCGATTGCAACCCAGCGTCCTTTCAAATTCACATGCCGGTTGCACATGAACACCGCCTGTGCGCGAAAGGCAACCTAATGTTGGGCATCCCCTCTCTGCATCGAGCATTTTGTTGCTAAGGACAGCAACCCCGTTCAGTGCGTTTACGCATGTGAACATTCGACGCTCGACGCTCACATTACACAAGTTCTTAAAATACAGCGCGGACTATTCGTCTGGAATTCCGGCTGGCATTAAACTTCCTGAGGGGACAGTTCATGGCTCGCAATACTTCGGGCTCATTATTAGTCGTCGATGACGATCGCTACATTCAGTCTGCAATGGCAGACTATCTTCGCAGTCTTGGGCATCGGACTGAAACCGCATCGAATTGCACCGACGCAATCTCACGCATGGAAGAGTTTCCATTCGAAGTTGTGCTGTGTGATGTGAATCTGCCAGATCAGGACGGATTCCATCTGCTGCAATGGGCACGAGAGAACTCGCCTGAAACGTCTATCATCCTGCTCACAGGATTTGGCACAATCGAAAGTGCCGTCGAAGCCATCCGTATGGGAGCTTTCGACTATCTGACCAAGCCCGTGATCGATGAAGAACTGCGATTCTCCATTGAACGAGCCATTGGACAGCGTCAGATTATTGATGAAAATAAGAAGCTGAAGGCTCAACTGACGCAGCGATTCGGACTCTCCAGCATCGTCGGCAAAGACTACAAGATGCTGCGGATGTTTGAGCTGATTGAAAGCGTCGCCGACACTAGGACCACCGTGCTGATCCTCGGCGAAAGCGGAACTGGCAAGACCATGACCGCCCGCTCGATTCACCAGCTCAGCAATCGCCGCGAGAAATCATTCGTGGAAGTTGCATGCGGGTCTTTGCCAGAATCGCTGTTGGAAAGCGAATTGTTTGGCCACGTTGCCGGTGCCTTCACAGGTGCCTCGCACGATAAGATCGGCAAGTTTCTGCTGGCCGACGGCGGCACCCTGTTCCTTGACGAAATTGCAACGGCATCACCCGCATTGCAGGTCAAACTTCTGCGAGTCCTTCAGGATCGAGAGTTCGAACCCGTTGGCGGCAACGTCACACACAAAGTCGATGTTCGACTTGTCTTGGCGACCAATGAAAACCTGGAAGACTGCATCAAACGCGGCACATTCCGCGAAGACCTGTACTATCGCATTAATGTGATCGCAATGACTCAACCACCGTTGCGGGACCGCATTGGTGACATTCCTCTGCTGTCTGAACACTACCTGAAAGTATTTAGTGAGCAGACCGGACGAAATGTTATGGAAATTGATGAAATGGCTATGCAGGCCATGCAGCACTACAACTGGCCGGGCAATGTTCGCGAGTTAGTGAACGTGATTGAGCGAGCCGTGGTCCTTAGCCGTGAAAGCCGCATCACCGTCGCTGATTTGCCAGAAAGGCTTTTCGCAAATCACGAGCATCGAGCCAAAATTGAAGCTCATCTCGGCGGAGCCTCGTTGAAGTCAGCATTGACCGAACCGGAACGTCATCTGATTATCCAGGCTCTGGAAGCCAGCGGTTGGAATCGTCAGAAGACCGCAAAAACACTGGGAATCAACCGCACGACGCTGTACAAGAAGATGAAACGCTACGAGATCGACTTCGAATCTGTCTACAAGCACATCTAAAACCAGATCACGGTCACTCGATCGAATCTCAACACATCCTGACATGCTGCAGATAACCAGTCGAAAAATCATCGTCTGGTTTTTGCAAGCATCGTTCTTCTTCGGCAAATGAACGTCGTGGATCTTTGAAACCGCACTCGGCGGGCTGACGCCCGACCGCTCGCCTTTTTGTAGCTCTTGTAACGCAGACGGAGAGTTTTGTGGAGAACAAACTATCGCGTCTTAGCCTCGCGCATTTCGCGTTTGGCGTCCTGTTCTTTCATCTTCTGGCGTTTGTCGTGCAGCTTGCGGCCTTTGCAGACTCCCAGTCGGATCTTGACGAATCCACGCTCAAAGAACACCGTCAGCGGAATCAGTGTCAGACCTTCGTTGTCTGCGGTTTCGATGACTTTGCGAATCTCGCGGCGATTTAACAGCAGTTTCCGCTTACGTTGCCGAGCATGATTGTAGATCGATGCCTGTGCGTATTCAGCGATGTCGCAATCGACGAGCCAGACTTCGTGGTTGTCCACACGTGCGTAGGCTTCTTCGATCGTGATCTTGTTATTGCGGATGCTTTTGACTTCGCTGCCGGAGAGCACGATGCCGCAGTCGATTTCGTCGAGCACATCGTATTCGTGCCGCGCGCGACGGTTGGTGCAGACGATCTTGCGCTCCTGGCCGTCGTCCTTTTTCTTTTGAGCCGGTTTGTTCTTGTTGTTTGCCATGGTCGAATGATAGAGCCTACGAGACAGAAATTCACTGCCTGACCAGTATAACGCGCAACCGTGGGACGGAATACTCATGTTCCGCAGTGAAAACGGCCGCCTCGATGGTTGCTCGAAGGGATTCTGCTTGTCATTATTTGCCTCGTAACTAAGTCCAGCCCTCCAAAACTCCATCCAACGACAAATAGGTGCCAACGCATGAGCGACCAGTATTCGAGCATTATTCCGCGTCTTTCCATTATGATGTTTCTGCAATTCTTTGTCTGGGGAGCGTGGTATGTCGCGATGAACGGCTTTCTGACGAAAGTCGGCATGGGTGGCTACATCGCGGCAGCGTACACCGTTGCGCCAATTGCTGCGATTCTTGCTCCACTCACACTGGGATTGATTGCCGACCGATTTATGAACACGGAAAGAGTGCTTGCGATTTTGAATCTGGTCGGCGCTGGCCTGCTGTGGATTGCCCCCTCACTGGCACAAGCGGGAACTCCTGACGGCGCTCTACAGCAATTCACGCACCCGATGATTCTCTGTCTACTCGGCTATATGATTTGCTATATGCCGACTTTGGGACTCACGGCGAGCCTTTCTTTTAAGCATCTTTCGAATGGCGAAAAGCAATTCCCCGTTGTTCGAGTGCTTGGCACGATCGGCTGGATTGTGGGCAACTGGGTCATGTGGGGCAGCCGACTTTTGACCGGCAACGCGGAATCGTTTTCCGCTGATTCGTCGCACATTTTGCATGCAGCTTCGATTGCATCCGCCTTACTTGGAATCTACTGCCTGACACTTCCGAAGACGGAGCCTCCCGCAAAAGGAGAGCCGATTTCAATCGGCAAGGTGCTTGGTGTTGACGCGTGGTCGATGCTGGCGAATCCGTCATTCTTTGTGTTCGCTCTTGCGTCCTTCCTGATCTGCATACCGCTGGCGGGTTACTATGCGGAAGGATATGGATTCGTATCTGCCAAAGGAATTCAGCTTTTCGGCTCGACAACCGGAGCCATGAGCACGGGGCAGATGAGCGAGATTTTCTTCATGCTGATCATGCCGCTTTGCTTCGCTCGACTGGGTGTCAAAAAGATGTTGGCAATAGGAATGTTCGCCTGGGTCGTTCGTTACGGGATCTGGGGCTGGGCCGCCAATCAAACAGGGATTTTGCTGACGCTGCCAATCTTCGTCGGCATCCTGCTCCACGGTATTTGTTACGATTTCTTCTTCGTGACCGGAATGATCTACACCGACAGGAAAGCCAAACCAGCCGTGCGTAACCAGGCACAATCGTTGATTGTCATGCTGACGCAAGGACTGGGTCTCGGGTTGGGAGCTCAAGCGTTTGGCCATCTTAAAACGAGGTACACCGTTGACGGCGTGCTGGACTGGAGCTACTTCTGGTACGTACCTGCCGGATTCGCAGGTATTGTGATGTTGGCATTCCTCGCGTTTTTCTGGGACAAGTCAAGCTCTACAGCCGAGGGAACTGCTGAGCCAGCGACAAAGATGTCCTGAATCTTCCGCTGAATAGTTAGGTCAACGCGACGAATTGGGGTTCAACTGAACCTTCAGCCGCCCAACTGCTTCTTCAGCTCGGCAGCACCAGCGGCGATGGCTTCGTCGATTTTATCGACGAGCTTGGCTCCGGCTTCAGCCATGTCCGGGCGACCACCGCCAGCACCGTCGGCGATTTTTGCTGCGACTTTGACGACGTTACCAGCGTGAAGACTTTTCTCTTTCACCAGTGGCTTACTGACGGCTGCAATCAAAGCAACTTTGCCATCGATTTCGGCTCCGAGAATCACGGCGATCGGACTGTGCTTGTCGCGAAGCTGGTCGGCGAAATCACGCAGGGCTTCGCGATTGACGCCTTCCAGTTTCTTAGCGATAACTTTCACGCCGTTGATCACTTCGGCCTGAGCCACCAGACCACCAATCGCATCGGCGACGTTGGCTGAAGCGAGTTCTGCCAACTGCTTGCTCAGCGTCTTAACTTCGTTCTGCAATGCTTCGACACGTGTGACCAGTTCAGTTGGCTGAGGAGATTTCAGCATGCGTTGCAGCTGGGCGACCAGTTCGTCCGTGTCACGACCTTTCTGAACAGCCTTCTTGCCGGTGATCGCCGTTATGCGGCGCACGCCTTTGGCAATTGGTTCTTCAGATGTAATGCGGCAAAGGCCAACTTGTCCGGTGTTGGAGAGATGTGTTCCGCCACAGAGCTCGACGCTGAAGTCGCCCATGCTGACGACACGAACTTCGTCCGGATATTTTTCGCCAAACAACGCCATCGCGCCTTTCTTGCGAGCTTCTTCAATCGGCAACAGTTCTGTAGTAACCGTGGCACCCTGAGCAATGCAGTCGTTGATGATGTCTTCGACTTGTCGCAGTTCGTCGGGCGTGAGTGCCTGATTGTGAGCGAAGTCAAATCGGATCGAATCGTTTTCGACTTTGGAACCACGCTGAGTCGCGTTCTTGCCGACCGTGCAATGCAAAGCATGGTGAAGAATGTGCGTTGCCGAGTGGGCTCGGCGAATTCCCGAGCGACGTGTATCGTCCACAGTGGCCGCCAATGCCTGGCCGACGGTGAGTTTGCCTTTGGTCAAATGCCCAACGTGAATCCAGAGGTCGCCGTCTTTTTGAGTGTCGGCAACGACAAATTCAGTACCATCGTGACCGACCAGAGTTCCAATGTCGCCCGTCTGGCCACCGGATTCGGCATAAAACGGCGTGCGATCCAGGGCAAGACCGATTGGCGTTTCGTGGCCAGCGGCAGTGAAATCACTCACCAGCGCCTTGTTGGAAATAATGCCGACGACGTGGCAATCCGCCGTGAGTAAATCATAGCCGAGGAATCTCGTGCCGCTCTGACGTTTGAGCGAATCGATGGGCCCGGCACTCATCACAGAATCCGCAAACGCGCCGCTGCCGCTGGTGGCTTCGTGACGCTTGCGAGCTTTGTTATAGCCTTCGTGATCGACCTTCAGGTTGTTCTGTGTTGCCAGCGTTTCAGTGAGTTCAATCAAAAAGCCGTACGTCTGATGCAGATCGAACGCATCGTCGCCCGAAATCACGCCGCTTGATTTTGCCTTTGCTGCCAGCTTTTCGAAACGCGGCATA
>JBDNFT010001089.1:0-4785 GCA_041689695.1 Planctomycetaceae bacterium
AGCGATGATGGCCGCCGGGCTGAATCATCCGAACATCGTTCAGGTTTATACCATCGGTCAGGAAGAAAGTCTGCACTTTATTGCTCAGGAATTTGTGCAGGGCAAAGATCTGGCGACGATATTGAAAGGGAAGGGTAAGCCGGACGTTGCTTCTGCTTTACATGTGATGAAGCAGGTGGCTTCCGCGTTGAAGGCGTCTGGCCAGGCCGGGATTGTGCATCGGGACATTAAGCCTGAAAACATCCTTGTCACAAAGAAGGGTGAAGTCAAAGTCGCCGACTTTGGACTGGCTCAGCTTGGAGAATCGACAAAAGACAACAAGGGCGTCACGATGGGGACGCCACTGTATATGAGTCCCGAACAGGTCAGTGGTCGAGAACTTGATCCACGATCTGACGTGTATTCGTTCGGCGTGACGGCGTATCAGTTGTTGTGTGGTGAAACGCCATTCAAAGGCAACAGTGCGATCGCGATCGCAAAGCAGCATTTGACAACGTCTCCGCCTCCTTTGAAGGAGAAGAATCCCGCATTGCCGGATGTTCTGTGTCGCATGGTTCACCGCATGATGGCCAAACGCCGATCGTTGCGGTATCAGTCGGCAGACGAAGTGTTGGAGGATCTTAAGAAGTTGATCGTGGCTCATAAGCAGGGTCGATCACTGGATCTTGTGCGACTTCCGCGACTGGAAGAACTGGATCGAATTGCCGAGAAGGAGCGTAGTAAACCGAATCGCCCTCAAAGCATTGGTGCCGATAACGGTATCGATGCTGAAGAATTATTGCTTGGCCCCGATGTCGCGCCATCGGTGACCATGGTGATGCCGGATCGGCAGGCAGACGAAGACGAAGTTTTAGACGTCGCGGAACCCTATGAGACTCAATCGTTACATGCCTCCAAAACTCAGGCGATCAATGCGTTAGATGATTTGCCACCGATTCCAAGGAAAAAACGTGTCAGTCAGGAAGCTGAAATCGATCTGACGCCAGCGGTGGACGTGACGTTTCAGTTGCTGATTTTCTTCATGATCACCGCGTCATTCAGTTTGCAGAAGGCATTTGATGTGCCGCCTGCAAAGAACTCTGATGGCATTTCCATGAACGTTCAGGTTGAGATGCCTGATTCTGGTGTGCATGTCGAAGTGGACCGTGACAACGTAGTTTTTGTCGGCGACAAAAAGGCTCAATCGTATAAAGAGGTTCTGGAACTGCTGAACGCTGAAAAGTCTGCAAACAGAAGTGTGAACGATTTGGATCTGATTCTGGATCCGGATTCCACTCACGAGATGCGAATCATGGTGATTGATGCGGCGACGCAGGCCGGATTTTTGCGAGTGAAGAATAAGATACAGGAATTGTGATACGTCTCGCGCTGTGAATTGAAATTTGATCGGATACCAACGTGGCTCAGGAAGAATACGAAGACGAAAACGACGTAGACGCGGCTGAAAAAGCGGCAATGGAGCAGCACACGGCCAAAGCACGGCGTCAGTTGTCTCGAGGTCGTTTTGCGCAACTGACAGAAAAACTGACAGGTGGACCGGAGCGGCCAGGCGAACAAAAAATTGGACGGTCGCCTATCGTGCTCGGTTTGGTGGGCCTGACTATTGGTGCGTCGGTGCTTGCGGCTATTTTCTATGTGATGAACGCAAACCAACGTGAAGAACGTAAGCTCAAGGAGGCGGTTACTTCGCTTGATCAACAGCGGTATCTGGATGCCGACGGACAGTTCCTGACGTTTCTGGCAAACTATTCGCAATCCGCAAACGCGGATGCCGCACGAATTGGACTGCATCGTACTCGCGTTGAAAAGAATATTCTGACCGAGTATCCCGATGTCACCAAAGGTCGTGAGGCGCTCGATGAACTGATTGCGGTGTGCAAAGATTTGCCTGGTTTCGACGACATCAAAGAGAATCTTCGCAAATATGCAGATCGTCTGGCATATGCCGGCGCGCGTGTGGCTGAGGTGACTCAGGAGCAAAAGCCGCTCGATGCCAGTCTTGCCGCCATGGAAATCATGAAACGGTATGCTGGTGAAACCGGCATTCCTGCAGCACGCGAACAGCAATTGATCCGAATGCAGCGAATGGCATCTGCGGCAATCGCTAAGAAGTCAGAATATCAGGCTCGCGAAATCGAGATTCGTGGCTTGATGGACGCGGGTAAAACAATCGAAGCGATCGGAGTTCGTGATCGTCTGATCGATGCGTTTCCTGGGTTAAGCGATGACAAAGAGTTGAAAGCCATCCTGAAGGGCATCCTGGAGAAGGAAAAAGAGTTTTCAGTTCGCAGTGATGGCGGCGATGCATTAACGACCGATGCGGGCACAAGTGATTTTAAGTCACTGGAACTGTCCTTGCGGACTCAGACGACAACCGATTTGTCGTCGCAGGGACGATCCGTTTTCGCATTCGGTATTGATAGCGTTTTTGCTTTAGATGCTGACACCGGCGATCCGATTTGGCATCGTCCTGTCGGCGTTGATGCTCCGTTTCCTCCGATAGCTGTCAAGGGAACGGAACCCGGGGTTTTGGCCTTTAGCACGCTGTCCAATGAGTTGATGCTGCTGTCCCAAAAAGACGGTCACTTGCTGTGGCGTTTGCCGTTTGAAGGTCGTCCGAATGGAATGCCCCTTGTCGTATCTGACAATGTTTTCATTGCGACTCAGAATAGCGAAATGTGGCAGGTCGCGATTGCAAATGGTCGAGCGTTGTCGCGATTGAAATTCACTCAACCGGTTATTGGTCCACCAGCCTTGGCCAGTGACGGGTCAAAACTTGTGATCGCGGGTGACGAGACTCTGATTTACACTCTGAATTTGAATCCTCTGAGTTGCATGGCTGTTTCGCAGATTCCGCATAGGGCTGGCAGCGTTAAATCGCCGATCATTGCGGCAGGAAAGTACTTTCTGATGTGCGACAATGTGACAGCCAATCAGGCCCGCATTCAGACGCTGAATATGGATGCCAATGGAGTGCTGACCGTTGAGGCATCAGACTCGATCGACGGACAGGTGAATGATCCGTGCCTGCTGCGTGGCTACGACTTGTTTGTGCCTTCAACTCCACAGCGAGTGACTGCGTACCGCGTTGCTGAAGAAATTGGCCAGCCGCCGTTGTCTCGGGTTGGTGCAAATCAACTGGAAGATGGCCTGCAGACGCGGATGTTTCTGTTGGCTGGCCCCAGCGGTCAGTTGTGGCTCGGTGGTCGTGACTTGCGGAAATTTCAAACTCGAACAAATACTGTATTGCTGGATGCCGGCGTCACTGCAGAAGGCGTTCATCTGCAACCAATTCTGTTTGCTGACGAAGCTGTGTTTCTGACAACCCGCAATCCGCAAGGGTCTTCCGTGTTCTTTACGCGAGCGAATCGCGAAGCTATGGCGGGGATTTGGCGTACAGTCATTGGTTCCCGACTTGTGGCCGTCGGGCCATCGGCAACGGGAGATTCGTTGCTGGCTGTGACGGACTATGGCGAAACGTTTCGAGTCTCGATGTCCGAAATCGCGAATGGAGGATTCAAGCTTGAATCCATCAGCCGTCTGCAACTGCCTCCGAAACTGGCGTCACCGATCGGCGGCGTGACGTTGAATGATGGTCGAGTTGGAGCGTGGTGTGGGGCTCCGGAACCAACGCTTTGGACATTTACTGCCACCGGACAGTTTGAAGAAAAATGGCGAGCACTTCCGGATGCGCCTCAATTGCCTCCTGTAGCACTGGACGGTGGTGTTGTGTTTGCGATGCCGGGGCGATTGCATCTGGCGACGCGATCATCTGGTCGTCCTGCGGAAGACTATCAGGCGGCATTAACCCAGGATCAGCAGCAGCAACCATGGAAGTCTTTGACGGCGGTGTCGCCAACTCAAGTGATTGCCGTCACGTCAGATAACAAGTTTATCCGCGTCGAATATCGGGCCACGCCGCGACCGCAACTGGCGGAACTGAGTGTGACGAATGTGCCGCATATTATCGAATTGCCTCCAGCTGTCTCCGGCGGGTTTATGTTCCTGGCAACAACGGAAGGCAAACTCGTGATGTTGCAGGCATCGACACTGGAAGTGCTGGCGGAAGTAGATCTGGGGATTATTCCAAGTGCTCAGCCTAAAGTCGCCGGTGGTTTTGTTTTTGTCGAATTGGCAAATAGGGAAGTGCGGGTCTTCAAGATCGAAGAGGGACTTCCACCTGCGGCTGTATTTCAACTGGAAGGCCACGCCTTGGCGAGTGATCCGTTGTTGCTGACCGATGGAAGCTGTCTGATAGCGAGGACCGATGGAGCCATCATTCGGATGAACTCAAACGGTACGATTTCTGACTCGATTGTGAAACTGGGGCAGTCGATTCAGCAGGGGCCTTTAAGCATCAACGGTCAGATCGTTGTGATTGCAATGGATGGAAGTCTGTATCAACTGCCGCAGGACATCGGGAAGTAATAGCCAAATGAGTTCTGAGACCACGAGCAGTAACGGAATGATTCAATCGCTACCGAGGTTTTTCGCGGCGATCGCGCTGACTGCTGGAATGCTGTCAGGTGCGTGCTGCGTTGTTGCCGATGAAAAAGTTGAAAAGACCGAACTGCCAAAACTGGTAGAAATGCAGTTGCCGACGGCTGACGAACTCCTGCGAGCGGACGACAGCAATGGAAAAGCATTCGACTGGATCGTCCTGAAAGCGCCTCTTGAAGCCGATCGCACAGTTTTGGTTGTCAGTCCATTGGAAATTCGACCAGATACGCTGAAGAAGATGGCAGATCAATACATCAAGGTAGAGGCCTCGAAGCCTAAGAACGA
>JBDNFT010001090.1:0-2090 GCA_041689695.1 Planctomycetaceae bacterium
CGAACATCTGCTGCTGCTGTTTTCACAAGTCGATGGTTTGACGGGTGTTAGCAATCGAACTTTCTTTCTTCAGCAATTCCATGAACACATTGAGCTACATCGCCTGCGTGGCCAGGCAATTGGTCTGGCGGTTATCGATATCGATCACTTCAAAAAAGTTAACGATACCTACGGTCATCAGGCTGGCGATGCAACTCTCCGAATGATCGCTGATACGCTGAAAAACACGATGCGTGAAACTGATGTGGTTGGTCGATATGGCGGCGAAGAATTTGTGATTTTGCTTGAAGACGCTAACTCTGAAGGACTCGCGATCGTAGGCGAACGACTTCGCGCTAAGATTGCGGAAACGGATGTTTCGTTTGACGGTCAGCGGATTCCTGTGACGGCCAGCGTTGGGCTTGCTGAGGGGCTTATTCAGGGCACTGCCGAAGAATTCGGAAAGGAACTTTTCGCCCCTTGCCGACAGTGCCATGTACCGCGCGAAAAATTCCGGCCGCAATTGCTTTGTTGTGGAAGCCATTCAGTGCAACATGAAAGCTGATGACCAGCATCCGCTTTGGATAGCGCAAAGTGCTGGCGCTTGAGTGGATACCTCCGGCGAGTCTGAAAGCCAGGCGACCGGTTGTCGATGACGATGCTGAAGGACGCAGATCTGAGGACAGATCTGCCTACGTAGCCCGACCTCTCTCAGGTCGGATTCCTTCGACGGGGTATTATCTTTAAATCGAGTTGTGCCTATCACTCGCCCTATTGACAGGACTTGCCCCTAAACACAATCTGCGATTCATCGTCCTGTCCTTCATCGTCCTGTCAACCTGCATTTAGGATCGCTCGATCAATAGGTGAGCGCCTGCGGCACTTTATATCGGACAGTGATTTCCCGAATGATCCTTATCATTTGATGCCGTGCCGCTTCTGTAGTCCCGGTCGGAACAACACCGGAAACTCAATTCGACCGCTTCAGAACAACGATCAACGCTCCGCGATTACGATCGTCATATCCGTATTGCATGATCGCACCTCGTGACTGCAGGCCCCGCAGTTCATTCATCGCCGCGAGACGGATGCGGTCGCCGCCTACGATGACTCTCAGGAACTGAGTTGTGCCCTGCTGGTGCTTTTCGATTATCGAACGCAGTTGTTCTATGGCCTCATTGACCCGCTGCTTGCCGTGTGCGATGTCGATTGTTGTGGTTGAGCCGTCAGTCTGCAACGCGATCTGCGAGTCGCACTTGGGGCAAACTCGCTCGAACGCGGCGACGGGAAAACCACAATTCAGACAATTCCGCTGCACTACAAACTCCGTAACTCGCGGCCAGTGTTTAATGAATTCGACCGTCACCCCAAAACCAGACCGGGACAGCGTCATCAACATTGTACGGGCCATGAGCAGACGACAGAAGTGCCATGCCGTTGGCTTCGATGGTGGCTCTTAAATCTGACGAGCCGTTCCATGGCACCGTTCGGAATTGCAGAGTTCCGTCGCAGAAGGAGATAAATCCGGGCAGATACACTGGCCGACTGCCGTTTGCTGTATGCCGACTACCTTTTGCAGTATACGGTTCACTCAGCCGCGCGGTCAGGCATTGTTCTTTTTCAATGATGATGCCTGAGATTTTTCTCAGTGCGGGTCTGACGAAGAGTTCGAAACAAACAAGGCTGCTGACTGGATTTCCTGGCAAGCCGAACACCAGAGTTGTACGTGACTCACTGCGTCGGATTCCAAACCACAACGGTTTTCCTGGCTTCATGTTGACGCCGTGAAAAATCTGTTCAACTCCAGCCGCCGCCAATTGCTGCGGCACCAGATCCAGCGTGCCTGCCGAAACTCCGCCGCTCAACAGCAAAACGTCTTGCTGCAGCCCTTGCTGGATGCGTACCGAAAGTTCATCAATGTTATCACGTGCGACGCCGAGCGAAATGGGAGTCGCATCGCATGTGGCGGCCTGAGCCATCAACATCGGTTCGTTGGAATTTCGAATCGCACCGGGCCGCAGTGGCTCATCAAACGGAATCAGTTCGTCTCCGGTCGCCAGCACTGCAACAGTGGGTTGCCGGAAGACGGGCACACGTGCTTCGCCGAATTC
>JBDNFT010001091.1:0-6814 GCA_041689695.1 Planctomycetaceae bacterium
ACTACGACAACATTGTCTTCATGGCGTGGTTCATGCTGGCTGCGTGGATAGTGATTGGGATGTTTTTCTTTCGCCAAAGAACGCCGGAGGGAACTCGATTGTTTTCGAAACCAACGGGCCGGACCGGCCTGCTGGTCACCACAGGTCTGGCCGCGTTGTTTTGCACGTGTGGCTACGGAACGTGGCTCAGCGATGTGTACAGCCCGGCGATTGCCCAACAACTCAATCGTCACTTAGTGGCGAGCGGGGCGTTACCAGTTGTCACCGTGCAATCAAAACACCAGTTGTTGGTGCAGCTTCTGAAACCAACGCCGGGAATGTATGTGATTATTGATGGCGACAACATCCCCGCTTGTCGTGTCAATGTCGAAGACGCAGGAGGACCTGGCGGGGGCATGGTCTCAACGACGTTTGTGCATCTGAATGACGGATCCGGAACCGGCCGTTGGCGAGCATTTGTTGGTGATTCAGAATTTGCGTCTGGCGAATTAGTTCTGCCAGACGGCTTCAGCACCCACTTCATCCAGGTTCCTGCGGCCCGGCTTTCACAACTGATCAAAGGCACGTGGATGTCCAGAAAGGCGGGTAATGGCGCTCACAGTTCTTCACCAGTAGCAGTGTATCCAGGGCGAGCTCGGGCGGAAGACCCTTCGGCATTGACGTTTGAATTCCACCACAGCGTGGCGATCACCCGTGGTGTGTTCCTCCACGAAAATGCGGTGGGCCGGAATGATCTGCAGTTTGAGATCGATGAAACGACCACACCAGCCAGCATCACGTTTACCGACAGCAAGGGCGTTAAGACTCACGGCATCATCCGATTTCAACCAGGGGTACTCGACGGTGGAATGTCTGGTGGAATGATGGGAATGGGCGGTTACGGCGGCAATTCCATCGACACGCTGACAATCTGTCTCAGCGGCACAGGAACGGTGCGGCCATGGGAATTCAAAGCGGACAAACGGTTGGGCATTGTGCTCTACGATCTGGTCCGATCATCCGAATCAAGCCTTATCTTCGAACCGCTTCCCGCCGACAGTACGCCGACCGCCATTGAAGAATCCCTGCACGCCTGGACCAAACGACTCAACGTGCCTCGGCATCAAACCAACTCACTCGGAATCGAAATGTTGCTCGTGCCACCGGCCACCGGTGTGACAGAAAAATCTCGCATGATTGACCTGCCGGACCTGAAGCACAGTGAATACGTCTACAGTGAATACGTCTATCCAGGCGGCAAGACGGTCGAGTATCCGTTCGCAATCTCCCGCGATCCGATTTCCTCGCAACAGTTTGCTCTGTTTGTGAAGGAAACTAATTACGTCACCGACGCCGAAAGAGGCCTGCCACTGCCGGAAGGCGATGCCACTCAGACAATAGGTGGCTGGACGTATCACAAAGGAAGCGCTGACGCCACAGCCCGATGCGAATGGACGACTGATCTGAACTGGAAGCTGGCTGAGGACGCAACGGTCACGACCGACGATCAATCTCACGGTGATGAATCTAGCCAGTCTCGGCCTGTTCAGGTCATCAGCCACAACGACGCCGTCGCCTATTGTGCATGGATCAGCAAACAGGAAAGCCGCCTCTACCGCCTGCCGACTCTGGCAGAAATCATAGTTGCCACACAGCTCAGCTCACTGACCGGTGCCCCGCTGAAGAATCTGAAGGCACCGACAGCCGAAACGCCGAATCTTTTTCAAGTGCAAGCATCGGGATTGACACTGAACCGAGTCCCCGGAATTGTCGCTGAATGGACAAGCCAGGAACCAGAAATAGTTGCGACTGCAAAGCACAAAGAATTGCTGATGCGATCAGCGGATGAAAACGCGAACGCTGACCCACCTTTCAGCTACATCGCCCTCCCCGAATTCCGCTCCACAGGCATCTCCTTCCGCGTCGTCGGCGAAATCCAGGTGCTGAAGCCTAAAGATTAGCCTCGAACCATCTTTCCGATATCAATTCAACGCAAAGGCGCTAAGGCGCAAGGACGCAAAGAAAAAGATCGCAGATGTGCCGGGCTTCGCGACAAGCACAACGCCTCCTGGCACTTTGCGCCTTTGCGCCTTTGCGTTGAAACACTGGCCGCAAGGTGCGGTGCTTACCACGGCTCGACAAATGAGCGGCTAATCATGGCACATCGGGACGCGAGATTCTGGTGAACTCTTCCGTCATCGCTTCCCATTGTCCTGTCAGTTCAGAAAGAATCTCCGGCTGTGATTCTGCCATGTTCGATTGTTCGCTGCGATCGGTTTCGAGATCATACAACTCCCATGGCTGATCTTTTGCAGCGACGGCTTTCCAAAGCCCCGAGCGAATGGCTCGATTGCCTTCATGCAACCACCAGAGCGACTTGTGCAGCGCCGGATTGTCTTCTGAAAACGAAGCGACAAGACTTCGACCGGGTGCTTCGGGGCATGGCGTGTTTTCTGTTGTTGCAGCGCGTTCGACGCCCGTGATTTCCAGCACCGTTGGCACGATATCAATCACATGTCCTACTGTGTGTCGCAGTTCTCCGGGCGTTTTGATTCCCGCCGGCCAATGCGCGATGAGCGGTGTCGAAATGCCGCCTTCGTGAACCCATGTCTTGTGACGTCGAAAGGGCGTATTGCTCACCGTTGACCAGCCCGGTCCAAGGCACAGATAAGTGGCCGCTGATCCCATTGCCGCCGCAGGATCATGGCCATCGCCACGCACCATCATTTCTGCTGATGCACCGTTGTCTGACATAAACAGGATGAGTGTGTTTTCAAACGCACGCATCAAACGCAGTTGATCAAGGATTCTGCCGATCTCACGATCCATTCGACCAATCATCGCCGCATGTATTGCCATTTTTGTTGCCTGAAACGATTGCTGTGCATCATTCAGGTCATCCCACGGAATCGGCAACGCGACTTCGTTTGGTCCAAGCTGGCGGATTTGGTCAGGAAAGGCATATGGCGGTCCCAGCATGCGTTCTGTCTCACTCATGCTCCCTGTAACAAGTCCGCGCGACTTCATACGTTCGAATCTCGCCTGTCTAACTTTTTCCCAACCCATTCTGTAATGATCGGCAACGCGCGCGATATCTTCGGGCAGAGCCTGCAACGGGAAGTGCGGTGCTGTAAACGCGACGTACTCAAAAAACGGATGATCCGTATGAGATTCGGCATGTGACTTGAGATGCTGGATGGCATAATCAGCGATGGCCACAGTGGAATAGTATCCATCGCTGTCCTTCATGGCTGGCAGAGACTGACCGTCGTTCCGATGCTGTTTGGTCCGAAAATAGCCGTCTTGATTTTGCAGTTCGTAACTTCGATCGAATCCTCCCTCGGCTGGAGTTCCATCGATATGCCACTTGCCCGAGTGATAGCATCGATAGCCAGTGGGCTTCAGCATCCTGGGCAGCAAAGGAGCCCAGACGGGTCTGGCAAACTTCGGACCTCCACCACCGGGAACGGTCGGCAGAGCGTCGCGATGAACCTGTTGCGGATAGTATCCTGTCAACAGTGCCGCGCGCGTTGGCCAGCAGCGGGCTGTGTTGTAGAACTGCGTATATTGCAGGCCGCGCTTCGCGAGGAGATCCAGATTCGGTGTTGCAATCTCGCCGCCGTAACACCCGAGGTCAGAATAGCCGAGATCGTCGGCCAGAATGATGACGACGTTTGGTTGTCTGGGCGTGGTATTTCCAGCTTCTGTGATCGTTGCTGTGGCGAGCAACAGGTAGAGTGCAAGTGGTCGCATCGTTTTGCTTAACCTTCGTATTAATATAAGAGCAAGCGCATGAAAAAAGGCCGATCGGATTAAATCAATCCGATGGCCTTCTTCAGGAACGAGGTTTCTCAGGCACTCGTTCAAATACACGGGGCTCGTTTCTCAGGCGAGCCATCGTCTCTCTCGTCACTGCTTTCTCACGGCAGTGTGCTGCGCTCTCAGGGCAGCGGTTGGACTCAAGGATCTCACTCCGAGTCCAGTCTCTCTCTCGACAGAACCTTTAAGCAATGACCGTGCCATTCGATGGCTGATGATCGTGATATCGGCACGAATTCACTGCCGGAAAATCAACGCAACCAATTGACACTGTGCATGTTGCGACAAATTCGTAATTCTCTTGAGGCGAACTTCACGACACGAAACTACTGTGATTCGTCGGATGCTTTTGAATTTCTTACAATGCTTTGTCTTTGCAACTTTTACAAAATTGCAGATTTTAATTTCGCTTTTTGCAGGGAACGCCTTCAGTGTCAGACGATCGACTCTCTCATCCATTTACTCCGCACGATTTCTGGATGAAGAAGGCGCTCGATCAGGCCGTACTGGCATTTGATCAGGGTGAAGTTCCGGTCGGTGCTGTTATTGTTCACAACGAAAAAATCATCGCCGAAGCCTGCAATCAGCGTGAGATGCTGAACGATCCCACGGCGCATGCAGAAATGATCGCGATCACTCAGGCGGCGGAAGTTCTTCAATCATGGCGTTTGCTGGATTGCACGCTGTACGTCACGCTTGAGCCATGTCCCATGTGTGCCGGCGCGATCGTGCAGGCCAGAATTCCTCGGGTTGTTTACGGGGCCACAGATCCCAAAGCGGGTGCCTGTCATACGCTGTTTAGTCTGACATCAGACATTCGCCTGAATCATCAGTCTGCGGTGATGGGTGGCGTGATGCAGGAAGATTGTCGCGCAATTCTCCAGGAATTTTTCCGGCAGCAGCGCGCACTTGGAAAGAAATAGACGTCGGTCTCTGCCGCAGCTCAATGAACGGTAGCGAGCGCTTTGTGGCAACTACTGCAAGACATGCCGCTATTCGACTGAATCGGCAAAAACTGCCGCTCCATACCAGTGTTTTTCGCAGTTTGACGCATCACAGTGCAGAGTCCTCGAAGAAATGCAATCAAAACTTTAAGAGGTCTTGACCCAAATTTTCAGTTGGGATAAATCACCCCTCACACGCAGCAGGTATCCCGGCAGATTCAGCCAGACTGTTGCGACTCCTTTCCAATTTCTGCTGTTCCTCGTGTTCGGTTTGCTGATCTGCTTTCGGGCAGAACAACAATCGAACCTCCTGTCTTACCTCAGGGGTTTCAGATTCATCGCTGTTCGTCTTCGGCCGCACTGAAGTGAATGGTTTTGAAATACTGACACCCAAACCCGTCTTATCTGCCCGCTTGCAGTTTTTTGTCAAACTGTATGCAGGCTCGTGACCCAGTCTTCAGGGAAGAAGCACATGCTGTCCAGAAGAATCGCCCTTACTGCCGCGCTTGGAGCGTTGGCGTTTTCACTGCAAAGCAGAGTCGCTAGCGCTCAGTTTTTCAGCAATCCGTTTGGCAATCCGTGCGGCTGCGGAACGTCAATGGCTGCTCCGATTACGGCGGCCAGTGCCTGCACGCCGATTCAAACAATGCAGGCCACTTGCTATCAAACAGTGCCTGTGACCACCTACGCTCAGGTGAAGCAGACTGTTGAAGTGCCTCATTACGAAACTACGATGGAAGAGCGAGCTGTCACGGTGATGCGACCGGTGACAACCAGTCGCGAAGTTGATGTTCCGACAGTGACGTATCAAAACGTCGTCGAGAACAAAACTGTGACGCGTGACATGGGACGTTGGCAGACGAATTATCATCCTGTCGCGAAGAGTGCTCCATGCCAGGTCGATCCGCGACCGGGTGTGATAGGCTGGATGAATCGCACGGGCTACTCCATGAAGACAGCCTTTGTGCCCAACTATACAACATCACGTCAATATGTTCCGAGCATGATGACATGCAATGTTCCGACTGTCCGCCAGGTTGCGGTGCAGGGTACAAAGCGAGTCAGCGTTCAGGAAACCAAGATGGTGGCGGAAGTTCAGAAGCAACAAGTCTCCGTCCAGAAAATGGTGATGCGGAAGCAGGAAGTGACTGTCATGCGACCACAAACCGTCATGCAGACTGTGCCGATCGGATCAACCATGGCCTACGGTGGATACAACGGAATTTCGCAGATGGCCTACGGCGGAATACTTCCTCAGACCGCTTCGACGGCTCAGAGTTCAGACTGCACCCCAACGACACAATCTGTTCAACGACCTGTACCTGACACTGTTGGTGGTGGTGCCGCTCGGAGTGCAAACCGCGACAACATTGAAGCTGATAAGCCATACGATCGCAGCAGCACACCCGCCGATGGTGCCTCGTATGAGAGGCCCGCACGGGACGACGAAGAGCCAGCGATTGTTCCGCCGTTCACTCGTCGAGATTCCAACAAGGCTGTAGTGCCGACGGCCCATCGCCGTAGCGCAGTGACGACGACAGCCGATACGACATCTGGCAGTAAATCTTCTGGCTGGCGAGCAACCCGCAAGACCAGCGAACGCAGCATTTCACAAAGCGAACTGTCAAAGCCCTCGATCTCGATGGCCGATTCAGTTCGTGAACGATAGTCGCCATCGCGGCGACGACGTGATACAGAATGCAGTCTCCCCGGCTGCATTCAATGAATCCTCTCCCCCTCTCTCCTCTCCTCTCTCTCCTTTCTTGTTCAAGTTGATGCGTCCCCTCGCGGCACCGGTATCATACCGGTGCCCATTTTCTTGCGCGGTCAGTTGGGCACACCTGCGGGAACGCCACGACTAAAAATGTCGCCAGGCTGAAGGGAATCCGACCTGAGACAGGTCGGACTACGTAGGCAGACCTGTCCTCAGGTCTGCATCCTTCGGCATCGTCGATGGCAAACTGGTCGCAGTACTTGCAGACATTGCTTTGGGAAGATTTGCTGGTACACGGTAGTAAAGATGTTACTTCGCTGAAGGGAATCCGACCTGAGACAGGTCGGACTACGTAGGC
>JBDNFT010001092.1:0-24419 GCA_041689695.1 Planctomycetaceae bacterium
ACGTCAGGGTATCGAATGCCGTGCGATAGGCTTCGTCCACCAGGCGTTTGACTTCCATATCGATCTCACGCAAAGTGGCTTCGGAATGGATGGATTCTGACACCATTCCGCCACCTCCATGCAGAAACGGCGAGCGTTGAGCTTCGCTGTAATACATGCGTCCCATACGAGGACTCATGCCGAATTCCGTCACCATGCGTCGCGCCAGATCCGTGGCGCGCTGCAGGTCGTTTTGAGCACCCGTTGAGGTCTCGTTGTAGATGATTTGTTCGGCAGAAATCCCTCCCAGCAAGACCGCAATGCGACTCTGCAATTCGGACTGCGTTAACAGTTCACGGTCATCTTCCGGCAATTGCAGCATGTACCCCAGCGCGCCCATGCCGCGAGGAATGATCGAGATCTTATGCACGGGATCGGTATGAGGCAGACTTGACGCCACGAGCGCATGTCCGGATTCGTGGCAGGCGACTCGTCGCTTGACGTCCTCAATGATAATGCGAGAGGTCTTCTCCAGCCCCGCGATGACGCGTTCGATGCCGTCTTCGAAGGCTTTCATGGTGACTCGTTTGTCTTCACGGCGAGCTGACAACAATGCGGCTTCGTTCACCAAATTGGCAAGGTCGGCACCGACGAAGCCTGGCGTCAACTTTGCCAATCGCTTCATATCGACATTGTCTGCCATCTTGATCCGCTTGGAATGCACGTTCAGGATCGCCTCGCGACCCTTAATGTCAGGTCGATCCACGAGAACATGTCGATCGAAACGGCCTGGTCGCATCAATGCCGGATCAAGTGTCTCAGGACGATTGGTGGCACCCATCACAATAACACTGTGATCCGTGCTGAAACCGTCCATTTCGACAAGCAATGCGTTCAGCGTTTGTTCGCGTTCATCGTGGCCACCCGGTGCCCCGCTGCCTCGCACTTTCCCCAGTGCGTCCAATTCGTCGATAAAGATGATCGCGGGGGCTCGCTGCAGAGCCTGCTGAAACATATCGCGGACGCGAGCCGCACCGACCCCGACATACATTTCGACAAAGTCAGAACCAGAGAGCCCGAAGAATGGCACGCCAGCTTCACCAGCGACAGCTTTGGCCAGCATCGTCTTCCCAGTTCCTGGAGGCCCGACCAACAGGACACCGCGTGGAATTCGCCCGCCGAGCGCTTGGTACTTCTGCGGCGTCTTGAGGAATTCCACGACCTCTTTCAGTTCTTCAACAGCTTCGTCGATGCCCGCAACGTCGTTAAATGTCACATGCACATCTTCTTGAGCGTACAATCGGCCACGACTTCGTCCAAATGACATCGCAGAACCGGTCCCGCCGATACGACGCAGAACGAATATGAATGCCCCAATCAGCATCGCGGTGAGGAGCAACATCGGCAGCAAAGCGACGAGGTCGGACGGCAATTCCGTGCCATAAAAGTGAATGTCCTTTTCATTAAGCTTGTCTTCCAGCTTCGCGCGACTCACATCGCTGATGCCAATCAGTGGAACATGGAATCGTTTGAAGTCGCCGCCTTTGCCCTCCATCGCATCTTCGCGCGACGGGTACTGCCATGTGAGCGCCGTTTGCGACAACGACACTTCGTACATCTGGCTGGTGTTCAGCGTCCCTTCGCTCAGCTTTTTCATCACCTCGCTGTAGGACATCTTTTCGCCGCTGCGGCCACGTGCAGCGACGGAGATCGCGACGGCAGCAATCAGTCCGATCGCGATGAGATACCACAATCCGTTGCTGGACTGATTTCGATCTTTACGCGGCGAACGACCGGACTTCCCGGAATTCCCCGAATTCCCCGAATTCCCCGAATCATTTCCCGGCGACTGATCTGGCTGACCTGACATTCTGAGTTTCCTGTGTTCCTGAAATGGGATACCGAGTGTTTTCGTGGCGAGCCCGCAGTTCCAGAAGTAGGACGGGACTCCAGTCCCGTCCTGATCTGAAAATGTCCGGACGGGTCTGGAGACCCGTCCTACGACTGCGGCGACTCTTGGACAAACTACGGACTATCAACTTTAGGCCGTCGTATTATAGCGGTCAACCAGCGATGCAACGACAGAAGCCGAAGTTTTGATTCCCGAGGACGGTTCGTGCGGTCTGGCAGACCAGAATGCCGAAAACACAGGGTGAATCGAATCGCAGGATTCCTTTTTGCCGCTATCATTCGGCCAAATTCCTTGACATTCAGAAAACCCGACATTCAGAAAACCTGACTGCCGAGCCCTTCGCCGAACGCGAATCGCTCAAACGCTGCTCAATGGAGGACGCATGGTTCGCGATTTTACAACGGAGAGTCTGTCGCACGATCCGATTCACGGATATATCCCGTTCATTTCCCGTGTCGGCCTGCCGTCTGAAGAAGCTGCAGAACAGGATCTGATCGACCATCCGTGGGTCCAGCGAATGCGGCAAATTCACCAGTTGCAAACCGCCTGGTGGGTGTTTCCTTCAGCCGAACACATGCGGTTTCAACATGTCCTTGGCGTCATGCACCTGGGGTCCGTGACCGTGAACGCATGGTACGATTCGCTGGTCAATTCGTGCCGCAATGTGCCGTCTAAGGCCTGTGTGGAAAGCATGGTCCGCATCGCCGGACTGCTGCATGATGTCGGACATGGTCCCTTTGGACATTTTTTCGACGATCACTACCTCGCTCAGTTCGATCTGACTCACGAAGACATCGGCGGCCACGTCATCGAACATGAATTAGGCGACATCATTCGCCGAATTCGCCGCAATCCGAATGGCAAACTGCAGCCACTGGAAGAAATTGATCCGAAGCAAATCGGTTGGCTCATTCGACGCCCATCCGGCAGTGTGGAGGATCAGGACGGCCATCCTGACTGGCTGCGAAAGTTGCGTTCCCTGTTCAGCGGCATCTACACTGTCGACAACATGGACTTCGTGCTGCGTGATGCGTATATGTCCGGCTATAACACCAAGGCCTTCGATATATCACGCCTCATTCATTACAGCTTCTTCACGGAAAATGGCCTGACGATTCATTCGCGCGGTTTGCCAACGCTGATCAATTTCATCGAAACACGAGCCAACCTGTTCCGCACGATCTACTTTCATCGCACGGTTCGCGGCATTGACATCGCATTGGAAGACTACTTCGCGGAAACCATGCAGCAGATGTTTCCTGGCAATCCACTGGAACATCTGAAGGCATATCAGGGACTCACGGAAACGTCGTTTCTTGTGGACGTCGTTCGCTGGGCCGACAGCGATGATCCGAAACTTCGGGAACTGGGCCAACACTGGCGCGACATCATTAACCGCAAAGAAATGTGGCGCATGGCGTGTGAACGGACGATGCACTTTCACAGTGGTCAGGCAGAAAGCACAACCATCTTTTCAGAACCGGACCTGGTAGAACGTCGCGTCCGTGAATACCTGCCGAAGGCGATCAGTAACATGCCGCTGCGTATCGACGTGGCGAAACACTACCATCGCCCGAGTGCACGGAAACCCGCTGGCAAGCAAAATTACTGGTACGATCCTGCGAGCGGCTTGTCACACGAACTGGATGATGACGAACTTTTTCGCAGTCTGCCGACGAGTTTCATCATCTTCCGCATTTATAGCCGCGACCACGGCCACGACCGGGAACTCAACACTGCTCTGCAAAAAGTTGCTGGTGGCGCAGGTGGTGATACAAAGACGAATATGTAGCCATCGTTCGCGCGTGCCGCGAGCGATGTTCCCGCAACGTGCGACTTTGGTCCGGCCTCGCGATCGTGTTTCCGGACGGCACCGTATTAATCCTCATTCGATCGACCACCAATCAATCTGGTTTGCCTTCATCCTGCTCCGAAAGGGATTCGTCGGGACGTTGCCTGATTCATTGCCCATTTTCGCAGTGTCATTAACCTATGGGCGGACAATGTGCTTGGCGAAGCTCAGCATGAGTAAATGCTCGATCGGATCTTGCCGCTTTTGAAATTTCTCCCCAATGTCATTCGAAGCCTGTAACGGCGGCACAATCTTCCTGGATGAAATTGGTGACATGTCGCCGAAATTCTGGGAATCACGCGCGGAAAAATTCGTGACCGAGTTCGACAATTCGGAATTACCATGGACAAGACAGTGGCCATCGAAGAGTAATCCGACCGGCCAGCGAGCGGCCAGCGAGCGGCGTGGAGGCTGAACTACCAGTCTTGTGCGATGCAATTGGATTCCAGTGGCAAAAACATCGGTCTGTAGATCACAGGTGTAGTGGATTTCGCCAGAAATCCCGCAACTTCATGGAATTCTGGCGAATCCCACTACAATCGCGGACTGTTGGTGCCGTTTGACCCACCATTCGTTGGTGCCGCAACATTATTCCGCGCGCACGCCCACCGCTGGTGATGATTCGAGCTTCATTACTTCCACATCAGCATGGCCAATCCACACAGAGCGGCCACCACTACGGCGATTACCGTGACGTACATGACAGTGCGAGGATAAGCGTCGGCAGGACCCTCACCGGGATACTCATCCGCCGTCATGTTCACTTCGTCCGCCGCCTCAGCCGCAGAGATGATGATAAGCAGCTTCAGTTGCTTCTCCTCACCTCCAATTTTCCAGGAAGCTTGAGCGGTCGCAGGGAGATGACCAGCGTTTGCAATATCGGAGGAGAAGAACGACAGCACATATCGGCCATCATTACCTTCCGCACGAATCGCACTCAAGGGAGAGGATTCGCCAGGAATAGTAATTCGGACAGCTTCTTCCAATTTATCGCGTGTCTGGAACTTTGCCTGATCAATATCCAATCGCATAAGCCCAGCATCATCGCCAGATGTGTAAACCACAAGCCGACCACGCTCCCAGCGTTCATCAATTGCGGATTTCTTAGTCGCGACGCGAGGATCAGCAGAAGTCGTCATGGCAGTCTCCGATAGAAAGTGTTGATGCCGGCGATATCACAGCGCAGGGTGGGACCAGTCACCGCAAACCCGAATCACCGCAAACCCGGTTTTCGGCTGGGGAGATGTTCTTTGGAATGCCAAGGTCAAGACAGACTGAACAGACATCTGAGGTTTGCTTGACCTACCCTACGATTACTTGACTTTCGGAAGCAATTTCTGTGCCGAAGCAACATCAGCTTCGATAACGTACATCGGTTTGTCGTTGTCGGTCAACTCGCCTGGTCGTTGACCCTTTCGGCGATCTGGGCAACTCCTGAGTTCTGCTGGCCCTGATCCTGCTTTTTATGGATGGAACGCTTGAATAATACGAAAGAAGCCGATATGAACTTTGACTCGCAAAGCTTTTACTCCCGAGACCGAATCGATGACACAACCGCCATCTGAATTTTTCCGGCGTTTCGCCACATCACTTCTCTGCGGCATCGTCGCTTTTGCCCTTGGAGCGCTTCCGGCATCAAGTCAGGACAAACTGGAATCTCCGGTTTCCGGTGTGAATACAACATCAACGGCGAAGCGATTCTTGATTGTTCACTCCGACGATGCGGGCATGAGCCATTCAGTCAACCGCGCGACGATCGATGCCATGGAGAAGGGATTTGTTTCTTCGTGCAGCATCATGGTGCCATGTCCGTGGTTTCCGGAATTCGCTGAATGGGCCAGCCAGCATCCGGAAAAAGACTTTGGCATTCACCTGACCCTGAATTCCGAATTCGGCAAGTACCGCTGGGGTCCAGTCGCCGGTCGCGACAAGGTCCCGACGCTCGTTGATAAAGACGGATATCTGCATGGATCAAAAGACGAAGTCATCGCACAAGCTCGGCCCGCCGAAGTCGAAATTGAACTTCGCGCGCAGATCGATCGAGCTCTCCAGGCTGGCATCAAACTCAGTCATCTCGACACACACATGGGAACTGTCGTATCGACAGGCGACATGCTGGAAATCTACGTCCGACTGGGACTCGAATATGATCTGCCGGTGATGATCATCCGTCATCTGGATCCGATACTAGTTCAGGGTTATCCGGATCTGGCGAAAAAGAACAGCGAATACATCCAGGCTCTGGAGGCGAAGAATCTGCCAGCCATTGATTACTTGTACCAGTTTTATGAAGGTAAAGACCCCAAGGTGAGGCAGGATCGGTACTTGAAGACGTTCCGCGAACTGAAACCCGGTGTGACTCAGATGATCATCCACTGCGGCTATGATGATGCGGAATTGCAGGGCATCACGGGAAGCCATTTCCTGCGTGATGACGATAGAAGAATCTTCTCCGATGAAGCCGTAAAGAAACAGATCGACGAGATGGGAATTGAGATCATCAGTTGGCGACAGCTTCGCGAACGTGCGCGGTAGTCGGAAGGCGTTTTCAGTCGCCAATTGATGAATCGCATACGTTCTGCATCACAGGAAATCTGCTACGCCCGTATATTTCTCCACTACATCAGGATCAAGCTGAAGGCCAAGGCCCGGTGTCGTCGGAATCGCCAACATTCCATCGCTGTCAAGCTGCCAGCCGCCAAGAGTGATTTCATCAATGAATGGCGAACCGGTCAGATACTCAACCAAATCTGTGCCTGGAAACGCGGACGCCAGATGAAGATCCGCGGCTAGTCCAACTGCCGTGTTCCAGCCGTGAGGAATAAACTGCACGCCATTTTCCTGCGCCATCCATGCAATGCGACGTTCCTCACTGATGCCGCCGACTTTGGTCACATCCGGCTGAACAATGTCGAACGCGCGGGCCTGCAACCATGGCTGAAACGCCTGTCGTCGCGTCAGAACTTCGCCACCGGCGATCTGGACGGGTGAATGTTCACGAAGCAACACGTAGTCTTCCAATGCGTCTGGGCTCAGAGCTTCCTCAAACCAATGCACGTCGTAATCCGCCAGCATCTTTGCCGTGTTCAGAGCCCACTTGTAGCCATTGGTCCAGTGTGCATCGCTGCCACCCGCATCGACCATCAAACGACAATCGCTGCCGACAGCTTCACGAGCGGCTTTGACAATGGCTTCATCGGTTGCAGCATTGCGACGACCAAACGGACCCCAGCCGATCTTGAATGCTCGAAAACCCTGAGCTTTCACTTTGAGCAAATGATCCTGCAGCGGCGCGGGTTCATCCATCAGCAACGATGCATACGGCTGGACTCGTTCACGATAACGTCCGCCGAGCAATCTGCCGACAGGTTGGCCAGTGGCTTTTCCCAGCAGATCCCACAGCGCGATATCGATGCCGCTGATGGTGTGTGTGATCGAACCGCCGCGCCCAAGCCAGAACATATTCTGATGCAGCTTTTCGCTGACTCGTTCGGGTTCAAGTGCATTTTCGCCGCGATACAGCGGCTCCAGCACAGCCAGCGACGCGGAAACTAAAGCATCGTTGGTAAACACGCTGCCGAGTCCCACGGCACCTTCGTCCGTATGTACGGCGATCAATGTATGCACGCAGTCTTCGGGCCGCAGCTCGTTGCTCCAGCCACCTTCCGGAGTTGCTCCACGCAAACCAGCACAACGAATTTCACGAATCTTCATATGATGTGATCCAATTAGAATGAATAGTTAATGTAGCCATCACGCTCCGCCGTGATGAGCCACGATCTAGGAACGCCGCAAACCTGAGATTGTTTTTCTGTATGCGCCGGGTGTTATGGCTGCGGTACGTCAACGCGCTGTGAGGAGGCGATCGAAACAAGTCTACCAAATATATTACCACGCTGAAGGATTCCGACCTGAGGACAGGTCCGACTACGTAGGCAGATCTGTCCTCAGATCTGCATCCTTCAGCATGGTCAATGGCACAAGGTCGAATGGCTTACCGACTTTGCGAAGGCGGCTTCTACCTGCCGATTGCTTGACCGCGAACATAGGACCATCGAATTTCCGGCCGGGAATTCTCAAACCGCATATCACGAACGCCGAAAAAGTTTCGCTTCCGGCACGAAGCGAATATCCTCGTCCAACGGAAAAATGGGCCTTGGGCAACGAGTATGTCCAAGATACTGCAGATTGGCGCTCGACGAACCCGGCGCGTCAATATGAATCATTTGTCGGCACCAGTCCGCATACATGTGATGCTGACAGTGCGGCGACTTAACAACCACCGCGTCAAAGTTCTTTGGATTCTGGCCGTTGGAAAAGTAGAACGAGCGATCGTACAGATTCACTGCGTGACTGCTGACGACCAACGTGAAATTCTCCGATTCCAGAACTGCCGTCGGACCAGCCAGCCATTCTTCGCCGAACGATTCGCTGCGGAATCGCCCGTCAGAAAGCAGTCGTACTTTCGCTGTGATGTCCAGAGGCTGAAAACGAGATGCATCCAGCGTACCGCCCACAGTGACATGGATGGTCCCGCCGACACCTGCAGCAAAGGCCGTTGCGACTGCTGGCGCATCAACAATCGGAAGCAGCGTTCGACCTTTGTACTTCGATTCAACCAGCTTGCGAAGAACGGCGTTGCTGTCGCCGGACGCCCCGGAACTTGTGGCGTCGGCCGCATCGACCAGCGCGATCGTTCCATTATCCATCTCGGCCAACATCATGCGCGCCATTTTGTCGAGACTTACCAGCGGAACCCGCATGTGTTCGTGGTTCACCCAGAAGCTTTCAGCGATCACGATTGCTTCGCGAGCGGCAAGCTCTGGATCGTCATCCGTCACCACAAAACTGTAAGTTTGCAGTGATGGCACATCGGTAAACGGATTGCCGATAAACATCCCGGCCGACAATCCGCTCGGACCGTTTTCGGCGATCTGCGCGATGCGAATACTTTCACCGAAACGGCCAGTGGCCGTGATCAATTCGTCACCGCGCACCAATGCGGGGATCGCAACTTTCGCAGTGACTGGTTTCACTGAGCCCGACGCAATTCGCAGCAGCAATCGAGCGGCCCGTTGTCCGGTTTCGAAAAAGTCCACGTGCGGATACGTGTGATACGCGACAATGGCGTCGCTGTGTTGAACCATGCGGTCCGTCAAAATACCGTGCAGATCCAGCGACACGACGATGGGAATTTTTTCGCCCAGAATCCTGCGCGTCTCCTGCAGCAACCAGCCTTCCGGGTCAATCTCATCTTCACTGCACATCGCTCCGTGCATGCAGAAGTACACGGCATCCACTGGCGGCGCGTTGCGGATGCCGTCGAGAAACTCGCTCGCGATTCGCAGCCATGCGTCTTTCGCCAGCGTACCACCTGACGTAATAAAGAAAGCACTGTATGCCGACACAACTTCGACGTCTGGTTCCGCATCAAACACGCTCAGCGCGCCGCCGATTTCATTGCGAACCGTACGATGGTAATCCGTGATTGCGGTTCCGCGTCGGATGCCAAAATCATCGTAGCCGCTGAGGTGCGGATTGAACGTGGAGACTTCCTGTTTGCATTCGGCGATCAGAATTCGCGGCATGATTGATGTGTCCTTTGTTGTTGCATTTTCCTTGTTCCGAGGCTCCAGCCTCGGAACACACTGCCTTGGAGGCTCCTGCCTCCTGATGACGTTGTCATGCGTTTTCGATCTCAGCAAGACTGACCTGCTTCGCAATCACCGCGACGCAATCGCCTTGTTGAGTCAAACAGGGTGCTCGTATTGTGATCAGAAACCCGGAGCTTCGCGCCACGATCGGTTCGGGATCGCGATCGGGGCGTTCCAGATGATGGATGTAACCGACGATGTCTCCTTTGACCACTGCGGTACCGAGATCCACGCAGATTTCAAAGATGCCGGATTCCGGAGCCAGCAAATAGTCTTCGCGATTCAACGCTTGCGTCAAAATCGCTGGCGGCTTTCCAAGACTTTCGCGAGTTTGCACGACTCCTCGCAGCAGCCCCACATGAATCAGCACGTTGCGCAAACCGTCCTGAGCGATGCGATGCACGCTGGCCGGGATGCATTCACCGCCGCCCAGTTCCGTCGTCACAACGAGCTTGCCTTGATTCTCCGCTTCGACGGGTAGCAAACCTGTGCCAGCGATGTCGGCGTACAGAAACGAAAAATCGGTGCCCCATGCCAACATCGCTGCCAGCATCTTTCTGCGTTGATCTTTGTCGGGAACCAGATGCATATGCGAACACGGCTCGAATTCCATACTGCGACCGCCGGAATGCATATCGATCACTACGTCGCTCAGCGGAAACAAAACCGTCGTCAGAAAGTGGGCCACCTGACTGGTGACACAGCCCTCCGGTTCGCCAGGAAACGCACGATTCATGTTCATGCCATCCAGCGGTGACAATCGCGTGGCGGCCCGCGCTGCCGGAAAGTTCAGCGACGGAATCAGAATGATGCGCCCGGTCAGCATATCCGGCGTCAATTGCCGAGCGAGTTTCATCGCGGCAATCTGGCCTTGATATTCGTCACCATGATTGCCGCCAAGTACCAGCACCGTCGGGCCTTTGCCGTTGGCAATCGTGGTGACAGGAATCATCACATTCGCCCATCCGCCAAGATTGTGCGAATACGGCACCTGCAGGAAGCCCTGTTGCTTGCCCGGTTGAGTGAAGTCGATCGATGTGTGGAGCATGTGAATTGATTCTCGCGGCAGACTGCTGCATTGGTTGAACGAACGTCTTCAAACCGCACGGATGAATCCGTGCAAAGTCTGACGATGGAATTGTAGTAAGACCACATGATTCTTTTGAAGCGACAGTTGACGGAGCAGAGATCTACAACGAACGCCCCCTGCGCCACGCCTGTTCAAGGTGCAGGACTCCGGGCTTCCCGCTACGTCGAAACTTGCGCCTAAATCACTGACGCACATGTGGTTTGTTAAGTCGATTCGTCGGGAGTGCTGCTCGACGGACGCGAGATCAGATTTGTTGAAGTAAAGTTTGGGGCAGAAAGATTAAGGGCAGAAAGATAGTCAGAAGAAAGCGACGAGGGGCGGATTAGATTCAACCGAAACGCGAATACTCCCGCTCCATTCCGCCGGAAAGGAGCTTATCGAAAACAAAACAGCGATTATATTTCTGCCCCAGAACCGTTTCTTACCTGATGTTAGGAGAAGCCTGTGCCATTTGAATATCAGCACCGATTGATTCCAATGGATCGTGAGCAGTTTGGCATGGTATCATTCGATGTTCTGCGAGCTGTCTTTCTCATTCACAATTCGCTGGGGCGTTTTTTTGATGAGTCGGTCTACAAAAGTGTTCTCGCAGGGTTACGCACAGATACCGTGCTGGAGTTTTGGATTGACGTTTCATTGGACACCTTTCGAAAACGATATTTGATGAATGCTGTCGTTCGGGACGGCGCGATTTTTGAATTCAAATCAGTCGAAAAGCTGACGTCGGCTCACGAAGCTCAGTTGCTGCATTATTTGATGCTGTGTGATCTGCGGCATGGAATGCTGATCAATGTTTGCAACGGAAGTGTTGAGCATCGATTTGTCAACAACGCGATGACGCTGACGGAGCGAAAATCGTTCGAAACCACTCATTCTGACTGGAACGACGCCGTGGCCGAGTTTGAGCAGTTCAAGAATCACGTTGTGTCAATGGTGAATGATTTCGGTACAGGACTTGAACGCAGTCTTTACGAAGAAGCCGTAATGCAGTTCTACGGCGGTATCGGGCAGGTCGAAAAACGATTGCAGGTTTTCTGGAAATCAAACCCCGTCGGAAATCAGCGGTTCCGTCTTCTTACCCCAAATCTCGCGTTCAAGATCACGACTTTGGAAGATCAAACTCAGCAGTCGCGGTTTATTGAGCATACTCGCAGATGCTGAAACATGTGCCACTTGATGCCATTTTGTGGGTGAATATCGCGCGACATGTGGTATCGTTTCGTGCTTTGGGGCAGTCATGCAGTTCGTTTTGAATTACGAACAGGAATTGTTGAGGTTAGACAGAAGCATTTGCGATTTGGCGATCATCTTTCTGCCCATAATTTTTCTGCCCCAGATAGCTGCAACATGAATCGAATTCATTCCGACTATGTCAGTATGTTTAGGGTGCCTCACCGAGCTCTGCTGCGCACAGCCGGGGTTGGTTTTGCGTTACCGGCTGATTCAAACACGGAAAATTCTTTGCATTCGTTCAGGAAAAGACCGTTCCACTCTTCCACACTCGAACCATTACCTGTCGATGCGGCATCGGCTGGATGTCAATGACAACGAATTCGCCTCAAGCACGGGCACGCTCCCGAGACTGGAATCCTCACGCAGACTGATCAGCTTTTTTTAGCTACGGCACCGACGTAAACTCCAGCCAGCCAAAACGGTCTGGCGTATGGAAGCTGCCTTTGAGCGGTGGGGAGAACGCAAGGAAGGCATTTTCGTTTCGGTCGTGGCGAAACAGGTTGATCTTCCAGCGAGTGCCGGGCTGGGGCTGTGTTTCGCTGAGTGCCGTTAATGGAATCCGAACTTCGACGCGCCAGATTTTCGACGCTTCATCAACAATGACGGCGGATTCAGCGTTGGCGGTCCAGTCGAAATCTTTTTTTGGAAGGTCGAGTTTCAGGTCGAGTGTTTCACCGGACGGAGCCCATTCGAATTCTGTGTAGCGATTGATTTGATCCGCATCGGACCCGATGAACGCTTCGACCACATCATAGTCCCACAGCCCCAGGCGTTCTTCTTCTGACGCCGGAAGCCAGCTGCTGATTTCGCGATACGGACATTCGTAACAAAGATACAAAAACTTGTCAGACCACAGCAATCGCACGGGTGAACTGAGTTCCGGTCGCGCGACGCTGTCCGTGGATTGATATTCGAGCCGCACCGGCGCTGCTGCGGCCCACTCTGGTTCGTCGAGTTTTCCATCGGGTACAAAATCGCGATCGATATGTTTCGCGACAACCGTCGGTAACGGAATCGAGCGCGCGAAGAGTCGATGTGCGTTATCGAAGTAAATCTTGCGGCACGCTTCCGGAGATAGCTTGATGCTATTGATCAGCCAGTTGCCCTGGATCGGTGTCATGTGTGCCCAGTCGCGATCGTCGGTCTCCATCCAACGCCAGCACTTCACAAAGAATTCAACGCCGTCATCGTCTGTTGGGTTTTCGGCATCTCCGCCGGAACCCAGAATCAGTTTGTCGTAGACCATGAAATCGGTCGCAAACAGAATTCGATCCTGATACTTCTCAAACATCTGCCGCACGCGCTGTGGATCGTGTCGGCCCAATTCGGGAATGCGGGCCGCCATATCGGCGTACATGTTGGGATATCGTTCCAGTGAGTCGGCGACCCAGTCGAGATCTTCCGGATTGTTGGCGAAATGTACGCAGACAAACGTCGTTTTCGAGTGTCGCTCAATCACGCGATTCAGGGCATCCAGAAGTTCCATACGTGGCGGATGTTTTTCCGGATCGCCGAACCACCAGCTGCGATGGTCTTTCAATTCCGTCCAGCGTTCGTTTGAATCATCGTACGGAAGCCAGAACGCTTTGGGATCACCAACGTGAATCGAAACCGGCATCCCCAGTTCACCACATCGCTGCCAGACAGGATCGAGTTTTGGATCATCAATGCGAATGAGTTTGCCGCTGCTATCCTTCAGGAACAGCCCAAGTCGTTTGTACTCCTTCAGACCCGCCGCTCCCAGTCGATGACCTTCATTGATTTGGCCGACAGCGCGAGCACTCCAGTCGGCATCATCCCAGCCGCTGTAGTCCAGAATCATGTCGTTCATGAAACGGCCGGGATACAGCGAATCGGCCATTGCCCTGGCCTTTTCGAAATCCGACGGCTGCCCGTTCTTTGCCGTGACCGTTCCCGCGCCAAGGATGACACCGATGCCAACACCGGACCGATCCAGAATCCCGATTGCCCGTTTGAAGCGTTCGGGATTGGCTTCGATATGTTGATGCAGGTCGATGATTCGGTGTTCATCTCGCCACACGTCAAACGAAAACGCATCCGCACGCGGGTCACTCAATCCTTGAGCGAAGCTGTGTCCTGCGTCGTAAATCATCGCGACTGCAAAAGTCGCTACGTTCGCAACTAAGAACGCAGATCGACACACAGGAAATCGACACATCATCGTCACAGCTCCCGCAAAGTTATTCGATCACCGCAATGTAACTTGCGTGACCGACCAAGGCGAGTAAGTAGCCATCATGCTCCGCGTGATGAGCCCACCGGCGACATTGTTCATCAACGAGAATAGGTTGTCGGCCCCGCACAATCGTATTGGGCGGTAGAACGATTGGATGCGTAATGATCGCCAACGTCAACACTTGTGGGCTCATCACGCGGAGCGTGACGGCTACATTGGCCGTATTGACTCCATGCCTGATTCCAGTTGCAACCACTCCTGTCGCTCGCCTTACTCGCCGTCCGTCTGCTTGCCGCTCGTTACGAACTCAACTTCGCTGAGCGATCCGTCACCGTTCTTATCGAAGCGAGGAAATCGTTTCGGAGCTTCGTCGGGATCAGGTTGACTCGCCACGAATTCTTCTCGTGACAAAACTCCGTCGCCGTCCTTGTCGCGTTTGCGAAACATGGCCGCTCGATCCTGGGGCTTGTTGTTGCCTTTTGTGCCGACGGATTTCTTTGCCGTGATCTGCGGCTTGGCTTCTGGATGGTTGGCAAGGATGTCCTGCAATTTGTGCAGCACATCAGATTGGCTGGCCGCGATATTTACGGTTTCAAGCGGGTCGGTCTGATAGTCGTACAATTCGTATTCCGCAGTATCTGACGATGCACCGGGTGCCTTCCATTCCACCATGCGATAACGGTCCGTACGGATTGCTCGACCAAGACGGCCGCCGCGTGGATAAACATGAATCACACTTTCGCGTGTTCGCGTCTCGGGCGATTTCAGGATGGTGGCGAAACTGGTTCCGTCGAGTCCGGCAGGAACGGGCAGAGCAGCCAGTTCGCACAGCGTTGGATAGAGATCGACGGTTTCGACAAGTGATTTCGTGTTCTTCCCGACCGCACAACCAGGCGACGCCACGATCAAAGGAATTCGAGCCACCTGTTCGTAGTTCGTATGTTTGCACCACATGCCGTGATCGCCCAAATGCCAGCCATGATCTCCCCACAGCACAACGATCGTATTTTCGGCCAGCCCCTTTTCGTCAAGAGCCTTCAGTACCTTGCCGATTTGGGCATCCGTATAACTTGTCGCAGCGTAATAACCATGAATCAATCGTCGCGTGTCTTCAGGTGAGATTGGCCCCTGTTGCGGCATGTCGCTGTAACCTCGTAGTTCGCCACCAAACTGCGGCGCGTAGGACGGAGCGTCTTTCGGCGGTTCCAGAACCTGTGGCATCGGTAGCTTGGCCGGATCATAGAGATCCCAGTACTTCTTCGGAGCCACGAACGGCAGATGCGGCTTTAGAAAACCGACGGCAATGAAGAACGGCTGATCGGACGTTGCTGCTGCATGATCGATCCGTTGCACGGCTTCCATCGCAATCTGTCCATCGCCGTACGCGTCATCATCTACGTCGGCGGATTCTGTTGCCGTGCCGCGCGGACCGTTGTTTGAATCACGCTTATCGGATGTACTTTCTGCCAACTGATATTGCGGTGCCTTCGGTCGCCAGTGAGGCACGCTCCACGAAGCTTCGTCTTCGGTGTTGCCGTGACCAGTATGCAGAATCTTGCCCATGCCCTGCGTCTCATAACCGTGCTGCCGAAAATACGCAGCCACGGTGACCGCATCCGGCGCGGCGAGACGAAAATGCGTGGGCAGATCATAGATCCCCAATGTCTGCGGCCGCAGTCCGGTCATCAAAGCATTCCGCGAAGGCGAGCACACCGCCTGATTGCAATACGCCGATTCAAACAACACACCTCGCTTCGCCAGCAAGTCAATATTCGGCGTTTGAGCCACAGCGTCGCCATAACATCCCGCCACCGGCTTCAGATCATCCACGCAGATCAGCAGGACGTTGGGGCGGTTGGTGTTTGGATTGGCAACGTTTGGTTCCGCCGCGCTGTTCGTTTTTGGCAAGAAGAGTAATGCCATGAGTGTGAACGTGACGGTCATGGCAAACGCCGCTGGGCGTCGAATTCTACGTCTCAGTCTGAGCCATGTTTGAAAACTGTTTTCGTATCGAGACATCAATCAGAATCCCAGCAAGATCGCAAATGAACGTAACCGGACCAAAGCCGCAGCTTAAGCACCTCATTTGCGGTTTTCGAGCGACCATTCAAAACTCATTGACCGGCGTGACAAAACACTGGTAAACTGGCGTGAAAGTTATTTGTCGACAGGAGCAGTGTGCAATGAGCATCCGAGAAATTGACATCGCACAATTCAGTCAGTTTGCCCGCGAGCAGATTCAGTCTGGTACAGGCGTGTCGCTGACATCTCTTGCTGAACAATGGGAACGCCGACAGCAGTCAGGCATCCGGTCGTCTATTGCAGAACACTCGAAGCCTCAAGTCACCAAAGCACGAGCTCAAGTCGAAGACTTAGCCCGTCAGCAGGGCGTGATGCCAATTCGCAGTGCGGCTGACCTGCGTTTTGAATTCCTCGAATCCGACGCTGATCTGGATGATTTTCTTTCCGCTGTCAAAGCCGGACGCAAGGAAGACATTGTCAGGGATCCCCTGAATGAGTGACACCGACATCGTGGTAGACACTGACGCAGTGTCATTTCTTTTTCGAGGTGATAGCCGCGAACAGCACTACCTGCCATTTGTGCTGAATCATCGCTGCATCATTTCTTTCATGACGGTTGCAGAACTTGAATTCGGAGTTTTGAGAGCAAGCTGGGGCGAAGCACGCCGAAAGAGTCTGGCTGATTTTGTCCGCAAGCGCTTTGTGATCTTCAATCAGACATCTGACCTGTGTATCGTCTGGGCGGAACTACGAGTCGAAGCCGAAAAGAAGGGCCGCCATCTCAGCAGTTCAGATGCCTGGATTGCGGCGACAGCCGTTCTCCTGGAAGTTCCGCTGCTGACTCACAATCACAAAGACTACGAATCATTGGAGTCCCTGCGATTGATCTCCGCAAATAGAGGGTAGTCGCAAGTCCTGTCTGTTCGTGTATGGATGTGGAGTGTTTCGCTCTGCGTCATACACTTTATTCGGCAGTCTGGGATTTACAAGGCGATGTCACCGGATGGCGGCTCACCGCACGAACACTCGGACAAAAGAGTGAACGTCCGATTTTGTGCTTTCATATTCTCTCAAGGAGATGCAACGTGGATGCACATCAATATCTTCGTAGAGTGTTCTGTAACCAAAGGATTCCGGATTCAGTGGCGTCGCCTTCCGTTCTGGGATTCGGATTTGAGATCGATGATTATTCAAATCTCACATCAGAAACCGAGATTCGACACATTCCCAAATCGCACGGAGTCGGCGAGGCGGTGAAATGCCGATTCAAAGCTGAACCGCTTTCGATCATTGAAACAGGAGTCTGTCCTGTGTGTGGCCTTAATGAATTCATTCCTTACTTGAATGCAGGATCGATCGACCAATACGCTCGCGGTATTTATCGAGCAATGGTCAAAGATTATTCGGACTGGGCCATGTGGCAATATGTAGTCGATGACTGGTATAGCCTGAGGGGAATCAACAACAAGCGGCTGCACGTTGACCACTGCTTTCCGGTCAGTCTAGGTTACGAATACTCAATTCCAGAGTTCGTAGTTGGTAGTCCAATTAACTGCAGGCTCACCACATCCCAACGGAATCTTCGCAAGAGCAATAAGACTGAAGTGTCATCGGAACAAGTGATCGGTCGGTATGAGCAATTCACCGACGCCTTTCCAGAGTGGGTGGCGGCAAAAGAATTCTACACCGAGACCGGAAGACTTTGCGGAGCACCTAGGCCACAAACCAGGTTTCAGGACACTGCGGTATCACAGGAACTCAAAGACCAAGAGTCTCAATCGATGATAGACATGATTTTGGAGTGCCCTGTTTTCTGATACTCGCACTTAATTCAGCCGAGAATTGCTAGAAGATTGTCCGTTGACAATAAATCACATCGTATGCACTATACAACCACTACTGTATTCAACCGTTGCTTGTGAGGGGAGTGAAATGGCAATGCGAGACAGTTTGACTGAAAATGTGGCGTTCGAGATACCTCGCGAGCAGGCACGCAAGCTCAGACGGCTCGAGGGGAAAGAGCCATCTGAATATCGCACGCGATTATCTCGTTGGGTTTTACGAGGACAAGCGAAGGACTGAGATCGAGTTGGTCAAGAAGTCAGTCCCGTGGTTACCTTCGGTGTATCAGGCGATCGTTCAGCATGTTGGTCGAGGCGGTGTTAGCAACTATATTCGTGAATCTATCTTCCAATATATGACAAAACGAAAAGTGAAAATGTCTCTGCCGCCAGTATTGAAGGAAGGACACGTTCGTTCTGCATCGACTCGTCGCAACGGCAAAATTCAGAATGCGCAGCCCAGGCGTCGCAGTATTGTTGTTCCCTTATTTATCCCGATTGAGTGGGTTTCCGCTATCAATGCGGAATTTAGTGATGGTGAAAAAGAACCTCGCGTGATCAGTCAAGTTGCAAAGGCGGCAACTCAGATGCGCATTGAGAAGGAGACAGGCGTCTTGCTTGAAGTCCAGTCGCGAATGGCACCGTGGCTCGGCCGCTCACAGTGATCGCTGCGGTTGCTGAATATCTTCCGATCAAGGTTGAAACAGCGATAATGCGAGGGTGGGAGACGACTCGGATGCAAAAGCGAGTGATTCAACAAGTCGTGGCAGAATTGCCGGAACAAGTGGATGTTGATGCCCTGATCGAGCGAATGCATCTGCTTGACAAGATTGAAGTACGAGAACAGCAAATAGAAATGGCGAGGGAATTCCACGCGCTGCTGCTAAGGAAAGGCTAGCGCAGTGGCTCCAGTAAATCTTGGCCCGGGCTTCGCCCCCAACCCGTATGGAATATTGCCAATAGCTCTCCATCCGACCCGGCGTCAGTGGTACCAGAAAACCAACTGAAGGCATCCCGGACGCAGGGTTCTCGTTCTGGAGCTACTGAAGCCATTCCGACTACTCATCACGTGTTTCTTCCTGACGTAGTACATCGCGACGCAGCAGACCTCTAAATTCCTATTGGTTCCGTTCGAACTATGATAACAATTCTCGATCAACTCAAACAAAACCTCGACGCCATTCATGATCAAATGCGATCGGCCTCCGATCATGCTGGTCGGGATTCCGGCGATGTGCGGCTGGTGGCTGTGACGAAGTATGCGGAATGGCCTTGGGTCGAAGCGCTCAGTCAGCTGCATCAGACATTCGGCGAAAATCGTCCGCAGCAGTTGGCGGAGCGACAGGCTTTGTTGCCGGACTGCAAATGGCATCTCATCGGACAGCTCCAGCGCAACAAAGTGAAACTGGCGTTGCAACATGCGAGCATGATTCATTCGATCGATTCACTGAAACTGCTGGAACGTGTGGCGCAGGTAGCGGCGGAACTGAAGCTGCGACCTGAGGTTCTGGTTGAAGTGAATCTGTCGCACGAAACTACAAAGGCAGGTTTCACTGAAGTTGAACTGCGCCGCGACTGGTCACAGATCGTGAGCTTTTCTCCCGCGGTCCAGATTGCAGGCTTCATGACGATGGCAGCGGAATCAGATGATCCCGAAGACGCTCGCCCGACGTTCAAAGCCCTTCGCCTGTTGCGCGATGAGTTGCAACAAACGGATGCGAGTCGCGCCGTTGGTTTGGAGCTTCGTGAATTATCAATGGGCATGAGCGGCGATTTTGTGCCAGCCATCGAAGAAGGGGCAACGATGGTCAGAATTGGTAGTCGGATTTTTCAGGGGCTGTAGCGGAAATCGTCGATGCCGATTCCGTTTCACCCTGTGGTATACCTTGGTCACGCGAATTACAACAAATGCCGATAGCTTTACAGAACTTTGTAGTGGTATACTTACGCCATGAGTACCAGAACTGTTAACGAAGTTGAAATCTGGACCGGGATCATCAATCCCGACCAACGTGATATGTCCACATCAGAAGCCAATGCGGTGCTGCGGTGGTCGTTCAACGAATCAGCCAGGTCGAAAATGGAACAACTGGCTGTGCGAAATGGAAAAGGCGAGTTGTCCGAAACTGAACTTGAAGAATTGGAAGCGTACGTCAACGTTGGTCAGGTTGTCGCCATTCTCCAGGCAAAGGCGAGATTGTCACTGAAGCATTCTGGTAGCAACAGTATAGAATAATGATGCCGCCTTCTCGACGTCAGCAGGTCTGGGAACGAGCGCATGGTTGTTGTGAATACTGTCAGCTTCCACAAGACCACGACCCCCGTCCATTTCATCTGGATCATATCCGACCGCAGAAACACGATGGACTCACGGTCATTGAGAATCTGGCACTCTGCTGTGCTGCGTGCAGTTTATATAAGGGACCAAATCCGGCAGGATACGATCCAAAGACCGACGAATTGTATCCGCTGTTCAATCCACGAATGCAGAAATGGTCCGATCATTTTGCATGGGCCGAGGCCGTGCTGGAGGGATTGACTGCCGTCGGCCGAACCACAAACAGCGTGCTTCGCATCAATGAGCCATTGAGGATTCAGCATCGACGGTTGCTGATTGAACTGGATGTCTTTCCGCCTGATTTGCCATTGGCTGTGACTGATTTGTAGCGGAAGTCCGTCGGTGTGCCTTCGCTCTGCTTGTGACACCCTACGTTGCTGATTTGTCCCCAATGATCGCATTGCGTATCCTGCGTCTGCTATGACTGATTCTGCCACGACCGAAATTCCTGAGTTCCTGCAATCCCTCAACCCGCAGCAACGGGCCGCCGTAATACATGGCGATGCGCCGTTGTTGATTATCGCCGGAGCTGGAACCGGGAAGACGACGACATTGGCGAATCGTGTTGCCTGGCAGATCGTCTCCGGGACCGATCCGGCGCGGCTGTTGCTGCTGACGTTTACGCGCCGTGCAGCGGCGGAGATGTTGCGGCGAGTTGAACAGATTCTGGTGCAGCTTGATCCTGCGACAGTGAAAGATCCGAGCATCTGCCAGCGGTCTGCGATTCGACGCATTGCCGGCGGCACGTTTCATTCGGTCGCCACAAACGTCCTGCGACGTTATGGACATCTGATCGGCTTGCATCCGGACTTTACGATTCTGGATCGCAGCGATTCCGAAGACCTGATGAACGTCGTGCGATCGAAACTGAACCTGCCGAAAGGTGAAAGTCGTTTCCCACTGAAATCCACCTGCCTCGACATCTACAGCCGCTGCGTGAACACTCAAAAGTCGCTGGAGATTGTGCTCAAGAAATACTTCCCGTGGTGCCTGGAACATCAGGAACGGCTGGGTGAACTTTTCACTGGCTACACGTCAACAAAAGAACAACAGCGAGTCCTCGACTTTGACGATCTGCTGCTGTTCTGGAACGCACTTTCAGAAGACTCAGACGGCGGACAGATGCTCCGGCAACAGTTTCAGAAAGTCATGGTCGATGAGTATCAGGACACCAACATCCTGCAGGCGCAGATTTTGAAGAACATCTGTCCGGATGGTCGCGGCCTCACGGCCGTCGGCGATGACGCCCAATCGATTTACTCGTTCCGCGCTGCGACAGTGCGCAATATTCTGGATTTTCCGAACGAGTATCCGGGAACCGTGTTGATACCGCTCGAACAAAACTACCGCAGCACGCAGAAGATTCTTGACGCGACAAACCGCGTCATTGCCGAAGCCGAAGAACGCCATTCAAAGGAACTGTGGTCGTCTCGCGGCGACGGCGCGATGCCGGTACTGGTGACGTGCAGTGATGAGGACGCTCAAACGACGTACGTCATTGACCAGATACTTGATCGGCGAGAGAAGGGCGTTCCGCTGAAGCAACAGTGCGTCCTGTTTCGGGCGTCGCACCACAGCATGGCGATGGAAGCCGAACTCGGTCGCCGCAACGTGCCGTTCGTGAAGTACGGCGGCCTGCGATTTCTCGAGACCGCTCATGTGCGCGACCTGATGTCATTTCTGCGACTGGCCGAGAACCCGCTGGATTCGGTGGCTGGTTTTCGAGTTCTGGTGCTGCTGCCGGGCATCGGTCATGTGAAGGCCGCATCACTACTGGACTCACTGCGCGACGCCGGTGGGCATTTTGAGACATGGAATTCATGGGCTCCGCCGACTGCACTCCGCGATGACTGGCCGAAGCTGATTCGTCTGTTGCGCGACATGGAAGAACGCGCCGAATCCGACGCTGGTGTCGCCACCGACATTCACGCGACGCGGTTATTTTACGCTCCGCTGCTGGAGACAAAATACGACAACGTCAAAGCGCGGCTCAATGATTTGATACAGCTCGAAGCCATCGCCGCGCGGTATCAAAGTCGCATGGAGTTTTTGGCGGAGATGACTCTTGATCCGCCAAGTTCCACGCAGGAACTTCCTGCCGATCCGTTTCTGGACGAAGACTATTTGGTTCTCAGCACGATCCATTCGGCGAAAGGTCTCGAATGGGATTCGGTTTACGTCATTCACGCCGCCGATGGCAACATTCCGTCTGATATGGCGACAGGCAGCCCGGAAGAGATTGAAGAAGAACGTCGACTGTTTTATGTCGCAATGACACGCGCCAAGAATCATCTCAGCGTCGTGCGTCCAGAACGTTATTACTTTCACAATCGCCGCAAGAGCGACATGCATTCGCTCAGCAAGATCACGCGTTTCCTGCCGCCGAATATTCAGACTCTCTTCGAACGCCAGTCGCAAGGCATGACCTACGGCGCTGGTTACGGTGGGACAGGGCAGAGCGGTTTGATTCAAAGCGACACATCGGAGATTCGCAAGAAAATTGCGAAGTTGTGGGGTTGAAGAAGATTTTGATTTAGACCGAGCATAGGGTTCGATTTTTGCCGCAAACCAGATTTCGTCTGCTTCCGGTATATGCATCAATCCGCAGAAAACGGTAGGCTGCGTTTACCGCGCCCTTCAATTTCGTCTCACCAGTCATGCCCGTCCAGGAATCCTGCCATGCTGAGTCTTCAGCAACAACCTCTGCGATTGTGCGACGGAATCCGTCGGCGCGAAGTTCTTCGCGCCGGTGGATTGAGTGCGTTAGGGCTTTCGCTGCCCATGTTGCACCAGAATCAACTGCTAGCGGGGAATAGCAGTGGGCCAGCAGAACGCCAGGGAAAAGCAAAAGCGTGCATCGTGCTGTTCCTGATGGGAGGTCCGCCGCAGCATTCGACGTTCGATCCAAAGCCACAGGCTCCGCTGGAAGTTCGCGGCGAATTTGGTCCGATTCAGAGTGTCGTACCCGGAATTGATCTTTGCGAACTCTGGCCGCGAACGGCATTGCTCACGGACAAGATGGCGATTCTGCGAGCCATGTCCACCGGCGACAATGCACATTCATCAAGCGGCTATTACATGCTCACCGGACAGCCGCATGCTCCAATGAATGCCGAAAACGTGAACCCCGGTTTTCCCAACGACTATCCGAATCTCGGTGCGACGGTGCGAAAAATGATGCCCGCGCGAGGCCAGTTGCCAGCGTCCATTCGGTTACCGCATCGCATCTTCAACACGGATGGCAGCGTCTGGCCGGGACAGGATGCTGGATTCCTCGGGCAAGCCGTGGAGCCGTGGTTGTTGAACTGTCAGCCCGCGAATCCCGGGTTTCATATCGATGAATTCAGCCTGAGCGCAGATATCTCAGAACAACGCCTCAAGGATCGCAAGTCACTTTTGAATCACATCAATACTCGACTGCAGGGAACCGACAATCGAGCCATACTGGACGCCTACGGCAACCTCACCGACAAAGCGTTTGATGTGCTCAGTTCTTCTGCCGCTCGACAGGCATTTGAACTTGGTCACGAATCGGACAATGTACGAGATCGATACGGGCGAAGTCAGTTCGGGCAAAGTGTGTTGATGAGTCGCCGACTTGTGGAAGCTGGCGTTTCGCTCGTTCAAGTCAACTGGTTTCGTGGTCCGGACGAACCGACGAACGCTCCGTGCTGGGACAGTCACGCATCGGAAGCACAGCGTCTGAAGACGGTACTGTGTCCGCCGGCCGATCTGGCATTGTCCGCTTTGATCGAAGATCTTGAGACGCGTGGGATGTTGCATGAAACACTCGTCGTCGTGATGTCAGAATTTGGCCGCACGCCACGATTCAATGGTGCCGGAGGCCGAGATCACTGGGGCCATGTCTTCTCCGTCGCGCTGGCTGGTGGCGGAATTCAGGGCGGCGTTGTGCATGGTGCATCGGATGCTATCGGCGGGTATCCGCAGGATGGCAAAGTGTCACCACAGGATCTGACGGCGACGATTTTTCATTGCCTTGGACTCAACCCGGATTCGTTGATCACCGATACGCTTGGCCGACCATTACCCATCAGTCGCGGCGAAATCATCCGACCGATCCTGTCATAAGCCCCCATGCACAAATTAAGTGACATAACCTCAGGAATCACAATCAGGGGAAGTCAGTGGATGCAGGCCAGCTTTTGTATCGGTTAGTGAGGTTTTCAAAACGTCAATAGCTGACCTGCACCCGCCGGAGGCTGGGTGCAGTCGCCGATTTCAGTAGGTCCTCCTTGCCGAGGAGGACTTTCGCCGCAAGGCGAACCACAAGAGCGGACGTC